>DASXUJ010000037.1 GCA_036504895.1 Syntrophorhabdaceae bacterium | reverse complement strand
AACCCTCGGAACGCGTTAACGTTCACACGATTTCCAGTCGTGCTCCTTCAGCCGCTCGGACATCTCTCCCGTAGCTGTCCTTTTATACCACAGATAGCAAACACGACACAAGCGAGAAACAGTCGATGGCTCAAATGCAGTCGATAGTCGTTAGTATATAGTATATAGTAAAAGCAAATAGAGAGGTGTCCCGGCAAGGGGGGCGACGCTAACCCTTCTTCAGGATCGACCTCATCCCAGTGACTTTAGGCGTCCAGTGCAATGTCTAACTGTCAAAAAATCTATCGAGCGCGTCCAGCTCGCACCGCGAGCGAGACCAACAGTAGGCGCCTGAAGCGGGGGAGGCTCGCTCAGCTTTGCTGAGTGAGGGGCGACGTGAGCCCATTAACTGCACAGACAAAAATGTCGCCCCTCTCAAAGAGGGCGACACATTTTTGTTGCTTCTTTTATTGCCGCTAATAAAAAGCTTTCCCGCTTATATCATTTCGTATTATATTGTTGTCATTACTATGCCCGTTTATATATCGCCTTTTTTAATGAGATTATATGACTGTGGCATGCATCTTGCTCGTCAACATTGTAAAGAGATCACGACACAAAAGCTTTCCGAGCCTGGAATCACCATCCGGGATAATATGGAAAACCTGTAGGTGGGTCGTCTTCTCTTCCCCACGGTGTCGCCGGCTTATGGAGTCATATTCGGCACACTGAACATATAAAAGCTGTTCGGGAATCCGGGCGCCGATTTGAGGCGCCGGAGAGGGACCTTTCCCGTGAACACCGTACAGTCATGCGAATGGTCCTTTATGGACAAAATATTATAAGGAGAGATGATAATGATGAAAAGATGGTTGGTATTCATGGTCTTTTTGTTCCCCGCGGTGGCTGCGATGATCATGCCGTCATTCGCGGCTGATGCGCCCTCCGTGGTCGTGGGTCGCGTCTACCATATCGAGGGGGACCTTCTTCGTTATGTTGCGGCGGAAAATGACTGGGTGGCCGTGGTCAAGGATGCGCCCTTCGGCGCCGGCGACACACTTTTTTCCGGGACCCAGGGGATGAATGAACTAATCGTTCCCAACGGGACCTGGATCAGGAACGGCTACAGCACCCAGATTCAGTTCATCGCCCTCGATGTCGAGGTATCGGAGGCTGACGTGGCTTCCGGGGTGGCACGTTTTTACAATAAAGGCCACAAAACAGTCATTAAGGCCACCTGTCCTTTCGGCTATGTGCTCGCCTATCCGGGCTCCGTCTTTGATTTCTACGTTGGGGAGAATTCGGTCGAGGTGATCGCCGTCAAAGGCAAGGTCAGTTTCATCCATTCTTCAACCCAGGCAAAATATGATGTGACTGCCGGTTCGCCATCGGTTCTCGCCGACCAGAATCAGGTCGCCTCGGGCGAAGGGGCCGTTGATCCCACGTGGGACCAGTGGAACGGAACACGTGAAGCATATTGGGCATCAAAGGTAAGAGTCCGAGGTCCGTCGGCGAAGTACCTCCCTCCCGCACTGCAGGACGAAGCCTATGTCCTGGAGGAGAACGGCAGATGGGAAAGAGTCGTGTATGAAGGCAGAGAGAGGCTATTGTGGCGGCCGGTGAATGTGGATGCTGGATGGGCGCCGTTTACGGCGGGCCGTTGGACCGACTGGTCCGGCGACCAGACATGGGTTCCTGCAGAGCCTTTCGGATATATGACGCACCACTACGGCAACTGGGTCCGCGTCGGCCATCACTGGTATTGGGCCCCACCCGTCGCAAGGGTAGTAGCCGGCATACCTCTTTTGGATATCGCCTTCGCCTGGACCCCGGGAAGAGTCGCCTGGATACATAGCGGCCCCAACGTAGGATGGGTGCCCCTTGCCCCTGCGGAACCTTACTATAGCCATCGCCACTGGGGAGGCCGCCACGACATCGTCATAACCGGCGGTAGACACGTGGATGTTCATATCAATAGATATGCATACGTGAATCAAGCGGTGGTGGTGAATCAGAACAATTTTTACAACGTGAACAATTATCGGAGCGTTCGGGTAACCAATATCAATCAGACCACCATTATCAATAATTACAGGGCAGCTCCGGTGGTGAACAATACGGTCATCAACAACTACACAACGAATAAGCAGAAGTTCAATTTCACGAATGTGACGGTAAATAATAAACCCCACAACAGCGTGGTCACGAGAATAAGGCAGAACGAGAAGGCGATGCCCCAAGTCAGGAATATAAACGCCCAGACTCTCGAGCAGCAGGTAAAGAAGATTCCTGAGGGAAGGATCAACCGCAATACCAAGATCGATCAGCCGAAGAGCCATGACTACATCGTACCTGCAAACCAGATGAATAAGCCGAAAGCAGAAGTCAAACTCGTTCAGAAAGATGTGAAGCCTACCGGGAGAATTACGGGTCCTGGTCAACCTGGTCAACCTGGTCAGGCCACTCCTCCGGGAAAACCGGGTCAGCCCGGACAGCCGACTCCTCCGGGAAAACCGGGTCAGCCGGGTCAGGCGACTCCTCCGTCGAAACCCGGTCAGCCGGGTCAGCCGGGTCAGCCGGGTCAGCCGGGCGGGGTTACTCCTCCGTCAAAACCGGGTCAGCCCACCCAGCCCGGTGGGATTACTCCTCCGGGAAAACCGGGACAGCCGACTCCTCCGTCGAAACCCGGACAGCCGGGTCAACCGGGACAGCCCAGCGGGGTTACGCCTCCGTCGAAACCGGGACAGCCCACCCAGCCGGGCGGCATAACACCTCCGTCAAGGCCGGGACAGCCGACTCCTCCGGGAAAACCGGGACAGCAGGGACAGCAGGGCGGGATTACTCCTCCGTCGAAACCGGGTCAGCCCGGTCAGCCGACTCCTTCCGGACAGCCCGGACAGCCCAGCGGGGTTACTACTCCCTCAAAACCGGGACAGCCCACCCAGCCCGGTGGGATTACTCCTCCGGGAAAACCGGGACAGCCGGGACAGCCCAGCGGAGTTACTCCTCCGTCGAGGCCTGGTCAGCCAGGCCAGCCGTCACAGCCGGGTGGAATAACACCCCCCTCAAAACCGGGCCAGCCGGGACAGGTAAACCAGGTTCCGAGACCGCAGCAGCAGGCCCAGCAGCAGCCGCCGCAGCAACACGCACAGCAGCAGGCCCAGCAGCCTAAGCCACAGCAGCAGACACAGCAGCAGGCGCAGCAGCCTAAGCCACAGCAGGCGCAGCAGGCGCAGCAAAGGGAACAGCAGCAGGCCCAGCAAAGGGAACAGCAGCAGAGACAACAGCAGCAGCAGCAACAACAGCAAAGAGAGCAGCAGCAGAGACAACAGCAACAGAGGGAACAACAACAGCAGCAGCAGCAAAAACAACAGCAACAGCAGCAGCAAAGGGAGCAGCAGCAGCGAGAACAGCAGCAAAGACAGCAGCAACAAAAGGAGCAGCAGCAGAAACAGCAGCAACAGAGGGAACAACAACAGCGAGAGCAGCAGCAGAAACAGCAGCAACAAAGACAGCAACAGCAGCAGAAACCACAGCAGCAGCCGGGACAGCCCGGGTGAAGCACTAAAACCGACTCTTCACCGGGAGTGAGCTACTTCACTCCCGGTGGATAGACAGAAACAGGGGTACGGCCGGAGGGAAAGGGATTCATCTCTTTCCCTCCGGCTTCACTGACCTTCCGGAATCGTGGGAAGCACTCGCCTATATCTTTATGAGAGGAGCTTCTCCGTAATGCGTAAAATCAAGGCGGACCTTCCTCGTTACACCTGGAAAGCAGAGGGAACTGCCGAACACATCTTTTCTGTACAGATTTTGCCGAATAGCCGATTATCCGCCGGGCGACTGTTTTTCCTTTTTGGGCTCCCCGACTTCTTCATCGGCCATATCCCGAATTTCGGAAAGACAGACGCATGTGTAGAGGGTCTCGTAAAGTGGCTCATCAGGGCGATAGACCACCATGTTTGGGGGTGTTTTGATTTCCCCTGTTGACGGTTTTTGGTCGTCCATTCTATTATAATATAAGGATCCCTAATACCTGTCAAGGGTGGCCGGCGGGATGCGCGCAGGAAAGGCGCGGGAGAACCGGTCCCCAGTGCGGGGAAGTGACCGGTCATGGCGGAGGAATGATCGCGTGGAAAAGATCAGGGTCGGAATCAGCAGATGTCTGACGGGCGATAAGATACGCTATGACGGGACCGGTAAGCAGGATCACTATCTCACCGACACCCTTGGCCGTTCTATCGAATGGTGCCCCGTCTGTCCGGAAGTCGAATGCGGGCTGCCCGTGCCCAGAGAGGCCATGCAACTCGTGGAAGAGTCGGACGCTCTCCACCTCAGGACCACCCATACCGGAATCGACCATACGGAGCGCATGGTGGAATGGTCACGCGCCAGACTCGATGGGATCTCACATGAGGGACTTTCCGGATTCATATTCAAGAGCCGGTCGCCCAGCTGCGCCCTGGGGGGAGTGCACATTGAAACCGGGGCAGGCACATCCGGGAGAAAGGATGCGGGCCTTTTCGCCACTGCATTTACGAGGCGCTTTCCCCTCATCCCCGCGGAAGACGAAGAAAGGCTTCGGGATCCCGGATTTCGTGAGAATTTCCTTATCCGTCTCTTCGTCTTCAAGAGGTGGCAGAAATTCATCGCCGGAAAAACTTCGGCGCAGGAACTCATAGCTTTTCATTCGAATCATAAGCTCCTCATCCTCTCCCACAGCACGAAGCATTATACGACCCTCGGCCGCCTCATCGCCACTGCGGGGGATTTGCGCGCGGTTATCCACGGGGAGTATATCTCACTCCTCATGGAAGGCCTTCGACTTCCCACGACTTCACGGAAGAACACCAATGTCCTGCTCCACATAGCGGGTTATTTCAAAAAACATTTATCGGCAGATGAAAAAAGTGAGCTTTTAGGACTTATAGAAGAATATCGAAAAGGTTTCCTGCCCCTCGCGGTCCCCCTGACCCTGCTCCGTCACTACGTCCGCAAATACAAGCAACCTTATCTCGAAACTCAGTTCTACCTTAGTCCTCACCCAACGGAACTGATGCTCAGAAACCATGCCTGACCTCCCTCCCCCCACAAGAATCCTCTTGAATATGGGCTGCAACATGTCATAATTGACATTAAAAGGCAGAACTAAAGTCTATTTCTTCAGGAGGGATATCTTGATCAATATACTGCGTACCAGAAGGAGTATCCGGAAATACGAGAAGGACATAGTAGACGCGCGGTCTCTCGAGATCATGAAGGAAGCCCTGCTTCGGTGTCCCACTTCCATGGGGAGGAACCCGTGGACCTTTATTTTCGTCGATGATCCCGGCGTCCTCGCACACCTCTCCCTCGCAAAGGAACAGGGCTCCGCATTTTTAAAGGGAGCACCTTTGGGCATCGTAATCTGCGGAGATGAGAAGGTCTCAGACGTGTGGGTCGAAGACTGCTCCATAGCAGCGATCGTGGTTCAACTCATTGCCCATTCCCTCGGTCTCGGAACCTGTTGGATCCAAATCAGGAACCGAAGCCATTCGTCTGCCCTGACAGCCGGGGAGTACGTACAGGACCTCCTTGGTATCCCCGAAAATGTGAAGGTGGAATGCATAATCAGTGTGGGTTTTCGCGCGGAGACCAAGCCTCCCGTTTCTGTTGAGAAATTAGATTATGACAAAATACGACACAATCGTTTCACCACAACAAAAACCGGATAGCACTCATTTCTCCCATTTCTCCCATTTCTCCCGGTTCGCCTCTTCGATCGCCTGATGGGCAAGATCGATGGATTGTCCCAATGTGCCCAGGACCTGCACGGGGTTGTGAAAGCCCATGCTGTTTTCGGCGGCCACGAAATCCCAGTACCATTGAGCTTTTCTCACCAGTGCCCGGGCATTCTCAAGCCGGGCCTCATCTGCTTTACCCGCGGCCGCGGCCTTGCCTATGGTCTCATGGGCACGGGCCACAAGCTGTCCTGCCGTACGCTGTAATAGCCATGTGGTATCCTGGGCGGTTTTCACCCTGCTCCTGAGCCACCGGGCGTCTTTTTCATGACACGGGCTGCAGGAAGATTCAACGGTTCTCATGGGGCTCGTGATCCAATGGGAACTGTATCTTTTTCCGTCTTCCTTCATCGAGGGCATATGACAATCAGCGCAGGAAACGCCCGCGCTGCCGTGGGTTCCCGTACTCCACGTCTCGAAATCAGGGTGCTGGGCTTTCAGCATCTTAGCCTTTGAATCGGGATGAACCCAATCCTGACCGAACCCTCCCGGTTTCATCTCATAATAGGCAAATGTCTGGTCCGGCCTTAGCCCCTTATTCCAGGGAAAAATCACGCGAGTCGTGCCGGGCTCGAAGTAGTATTCGGAGTGGCACTGGCCGCACACAAAACTCCTCATCTCTTCCCTCGACGCCTTCTTCACATCAATGCCCCGTCTTTCCATTGCTTCGGTAAATGCGGGGTTCATAATGCGAAGTCCCATGGTAGCCGGATCATGGCAGTTCGCACAGGTGATGCTGTGGGTCAGCTTTGGAAGCAATTCCTGTAACGGCTTCTTCGCGTATGTCCCGCCCATCTCCTTATAGATGTCCTTGAGATTGGCAGTCTTGCAGGTCATGCATGCACCCGGGCTAGCAGCGGTAACCCTCTTGCTCTGCTTAAAATCACCGAGTGCATAAGGATGGCCCCTATCTTCACTGTAATCTTTACTGAAGGGCATGCCCTTAAAATTCATCAGAATCTCGGGTTGCCTGGTAGAATGCTGAAAGTTTATACTTCCTCCGTATCCGGTGGGTGAAGGCGATGTTTCGAGGCTTTTGAGCCAACTCTTGTACTGGAGGGGATAAAATCTTCCCCAATAAGCCGGGTCGTATTCTCCTTCCGGGATCTCGGGCAACTTCTCCGGCACCGCCGGCTTTTGGGCAATTCCCCGTGTTGCCAGAGAGACTGTTAAAATCATTATTCCGAGAATTACCATGACCAATATCACTCGCCCCTTCATACCGTCACCTCTTTAAGTGAATCATAAGCGGGTTATACTCAATCCCTGCACGCTCTTCCCGGAGAGCGTCCGCCACTCGGGTTACACCGTTATATAATGAAATCTAATTCATCTCTTTATGAGGGTGCAATCGAAATCGACGGAGAATTCATTTTTTCTCCATCATTAATCATATACGTTCCCTCCGTCTCCTTTACCAGCCCTTCTCTCTCCATGCATCGTAGAATCGGCAGGACCCTTTCGGCTGAAACCCCGGTACGGGCGCCGATGTCGGCTGAAGACACTGAATCTTCCGTCAGAAGAAGTTTAAGAACGGCTCCCCGTACGCGCCTGTCCGAGTTCGCGAAAGGAGACTGTTTCCGGTAATGAGCGCTCTTACGGTTTGCATTGCCCGATTTTTTTCCGAGCATGGACCCGTAGTCCATGAGGGCATAAAACCATTCCCGGGGGGCGTCGCGGTCGAGGGTCTCTTCAATTAAAGGAAGGATTTCATTATCTTTCACCGGTCCTGTGCCCTGGAAGAAATGGTCGATAAAAACCCTTCTTATATTTGTTTCGATAAATGGCACAGGCTCATCGAATGCGAAACAGAGTATAGCGGCGGCTGTGGCCTTCCCGATGCCCGGAAGGGCAGCCAGATCTCCTATTGTTCGGGGCAGCGCAGCATCATGGTGCGTCACCACCTTCCGGGCTGCTCCGACCATGGAAAGGGCCCGTCTGTTGTAGCCGAGGCCCTGCCATGCGAAAAGCACGTCCTTCAAAGAAGAATCCGCAAGGGCTGCGAAGGAGGGGAAGAGATAGATGAAATCCTCATATTTGCCCATGACCCGCTCCACCTGCGTTTGCTGAAGCATTACCTCGGAAACAAAAATCCGGTATCCGTCCCGGGTCTTTCTCCACGGCAGATCGCGGCCATACTGCAAATAATGACCGCATATTTTCTTGTGAAACCTTTCTTTTTCCTCCGCCGAAAGGAGAAGGACGGGTGAATTCAAAATAACATCCCCTTATCCTTCGGCCTTACCCTGGTCGGTCACCTTTTTGAGCGCCTTCTCCAACTCGCTCACGTCGGCGAGGTACCTGTGAGATATAGGTTTAAGGTCATTATCGAATTGGTAAACGAGCGGAACCCCGGTGGGGATGTTCAATTCCGGTATCTCCTCATCGGACACGTTGTCCAGGTGCTTCACCAGAGCCCGCAGGCTATTTCCATGGGCGACGATTATGACCCTTTTCCCCTGGCGGATGGTAGGCACTATAGAATCGTGCCAATAGGGAAGAAACCTCTCCACCGTATCTTTGAGGCTTTCGCACAGGGGTATTTCGTCTTTGGCGACCGCTTCATACTTCCCTTCTTGTCCCGGATACCTTGTGTCGCAAAGTTCGAGCGCAGGAGGGGGGATGTCGTAACTTCTCCTCCAGACATGAACCTGTTTTTCTCCATAGGCTTTTGCGGTTTCAGCTTTATTAAGCCCCTGGAGTGCCCCATAGTGCCTCTCGTTAAGCCTCCACGATTTGATCTCCGGTATCCACATCAGGTCCATTTCTTCGAGTGTAATCCAGAGGGTCCTTATCGCCCTCTTCAAGACCGATGTAAATGCCACATCAAAGAGGAATCCTTCTTTCTTGAGAATCTCCCCCGCCTTTCGTGCCTCCTCAACTCCCCGCTCCGAAAGATCGACGTCGGTCCACCCGGTGAACCTGTTCTCCAGGTTCCACTGGCTTTCTCCATGCCTCAACAGAACCACCTGCATCATACGCACCTTCCCGTAGATAGATTATAAACCCTAATCCTATTATAAGATATTTTGCGGCAAGAACCCATACTTATGAGGATTCAAGATTCAATCTCCTGTTGATCGCCGGCCTGACCATTTTAAAGAAGGACCTCCTGCGAGGAACGGTTTAGATTGCCTCAGGTCAATTATTCCTGCTAGAATAGCTCCATAAACCGTCGCCTGTTAAGACCCGAATTCAAGCTCGAGGGAGGTAATCCGAAATGGCCGAGATGCTGCCGAAGTACGAGAAATGTTTCTTCTGCGGTCCCGCGACGGGCGGACTGGGTCTGGAGCTGCATTACGCAGACGAAAGGGCATTCTGCGAATTTCTCGCCCCCGATCGGTTCCAGGGCTACGAAGGGATGCTCCATGGCGGTATAGTTACGGGTATCCTCGATGAGGTCATGTGGTGGACTCTCTTCGTCAGAACCAAGGTAGTCTCCGCCACATGGAAAATAGAGGTAGAGTTCCTGAGACCCGTGGCGTGCGGGAACAGATACAAGGCATGGGCAGAGTTACGAGGCGGATCTTCAAGGAGGTACGACCTTTACTCCGAGATTGCGGACATGGAGGACCGGGTATGCGCCCGTGGAACGGGCACCTTTTTCAGGACAAAAGGCTTCGTGCTGGAGGATGTAATAAAAGTATTAGATTTCAGAGGAGTATCGCCCTCCATGCGCTCCCTGTTCAAATGACGGAGTGGGAGAAATTATCAATTTGCGAGAGCCGTCTTTGCCCGGCCCTGCTTAAGATTTTTGGTTATTGGGCGATAATAATCCTTTCGCCCGTCGCCTCCTTATGGTACAATAGCTCTGAGTCTTATACCGAGGTGGTCCATGAAGGTAGATAACACCCTTGCTTCAACGGTAAATTCATCAAAATCAAAATCCACACGAGCAGAACGGGCTCCACGAAACGACCGCGGGAATAACACCGTGGATGATAGCGTAGAGCTTGGTTTGCAGGAGTCTCCGCTCAGAGCCGGTGCAATGGCCGGTCATGCGGAAGCCCTGGCAACGGTCGAGGGACTCGATTTCCACAAGGCGTCCCATGCCCACCTGATCTCCCCTGATGCTTCGCAAAAACTGCTAAGCCTCATCTGAGAAACAACCGGCCCCTCTTTCCGGACCATATGTGATATTTTGCGATCATCTGCGCGGCCGTGTTCGGCCCGGAACTAATTTAAATTTAATTAAAGAAAATGAAGGATTGATTATTTACCCCGAAGGCTGATCTAATTCGGGCCCTCCCCTCCTTTTCATTTTCTCCTTATTTTCTTGACATTGTTATATCTCCCAGGATATAACGATGACCAGGGGAAGACCTGCTGCAAAAGCAGGCGCGGATAAGTTCACGGAAGGGAGGGCCCTAACTTTCAGGGACAGACTGCCCGTAATACCGGCGCAATATATAGTAAGGAGGCAGAATGAAGAGAACCGCTATTTTCGCACTCGCACTACTTCTCACACTTCCGGCTCTCGGTTTTGCAGGAAGCGCAACCAGCCGCTGGGACATGACTATCGGCGGGTATGTAAAGTTCGACATGGGTTATACGACCCAGGCTCAGAATCAGGATATCCAGTATGCCCAGAGGTCGGGCGGATTGAATGACAACCTCGCCGATAAGTACGGCAACTTCTATTCCTACGCGGGCGAGACAAGGCTCAATTTCCTGGTGAGGGGGCCGGATGCATGGGGTGCCCGAACATCGGCATTTGTCGAAGGAGATTTCAGAGGCAATCAGGCAAACGGCAATGCAGGCAGCAACGCCGGCACCTTCAGCCTCAGGCATGCCTTCATGCAGTTCGAATGGCCCCATAGCAAGCTCGTAATAGGCCAGACGTGGCAGACCTGGGGGTTCCTTCCCACCTACGCAAATTCCACCCTGGGCAATAATGACCTCAGCCCCTTTCTCAAGGGGATCAGACAGCCTTTGGTAAGATTTGAGCAGACCCTTGCGAAGGACTGGACCTGGAAATTAGGCATCATCTCTCCCACGAACACCCTGGGAAGCGGCTCCCTTACGGGGAACGGTGAGACGCTGAGCCCGGGCGTGGACGGCTACACCTTGAGCCAAATGCCTTTCCTGGAAGGCTCCTTCGGCTGGTCTTCGGACAAATGCGGAAATATCGGTCCCTGGAAGATGCTCTTCGCCCTGGACGGATTTTACGGCCAGCAGAAGATGATCACGGGCATCACGAATTCGAACGGCTCGCTCACCTATGAGGACAAGAACATAAACTCCTGGGGTATCTCCTTCAAAGGCTTCGTCCCCATTATCCCCGAAAAGAAGGGCAATAAGGCAGGAGCACTCTCCATATCAGGCGTGGTATTCTACAGCCAGAACCCGGGCATGTTCATGAGCTCTTCGAATAACGGGAATGTATATAATGCAAACTTTGGTTATACTTCCGGCGTGTACAATACCCTTGGCACAAATACCATTAATCTGACGACCCCGGCCGGGCAGGCTGCCTACCTCGGGCTCGATTATGCTGCACCCACCCAGTACGGCGGCTGGGGTCAGGCATCCTATTTTTTCACCGATAAATTATTCATCAACGGCTGGTACGGCTTCATGAGGACCAATGTCAGCCAGGCATGGATGAACAGCGCGGCCAATACCAATGCCGCGGTCAATACTACGCAGATGATCGCTAATCTCCTCTATGATGTAAATGCCGCGGTCAGGGTCGGTTTCGAGTACTCCTACTACAACACTCGCTATGCGGGCTATCCCGCAGTTGTCGGTGGCGTCCCGACTATGAGCAAGGACGGCGCCGCAAGCTCATTCAGGGTCGGAGCCTGGTATTTTTTCTAAGTCCGTCCTAAACCGGAAGTATGGGGGGCGCTGCCTCCCCTTTTTTCTCGTCCCATCCACTTCCCGCTCAGCTTCTTGAAGTATTATCTATTTATGCGTTGCGGTCAGGACAGGAGAGGCGCGGAAGGATAGGTGAGAGAGTGAGGATTGGCGGTCAATCGGCTCAATCCTTACTCTCACGTTCTGCTCCACCTTTATATTTCGATAAATTCTTTCGGGGCGAAGTTTTTTTTCCTGGTCCACACGTAAGCTGTGCCTTTCGTGATCCTGAATACTTTGATCGGGCCCCAACCCTGTGTATCGACAAAAGGCTTTAAGAAGGGTCTCATGGTTAAGATCTCCTCTTTCAGGGCCTGATCTTCGAACACCTCGATTGTTCCCGTAATCCTTACCTGGATCCCGGCTTCAAGGTCGTTGAAACTGACCTCCACCTTCGGATTCCTGACCAGTTGCTTCCATACATCCTTTGCGTCGGCGGTCTGATAGAGCAGGCCTTTCTCGTCCGCCCGCACCAGGGCCATTCCCCTCACCCGGGGTTGGTCCCCCTCAAGGGTAGCAAAAAACGAGGCGGGATGGTCGTTACAGAATTTAAGAATCTCTTCTTTCGTCATATGGAGCCTCCAGAGTTGTTTTTGGATATCCGGCTGATTTAAGTCTAATGCACTCCATAGAGAGTCTCAAGAGGAAACATATATTGCGTAAGCCTTCGATGGCCTCACATATAGTGCGAAAGACCGAGAAGTAGCGGAGAAAAGGTGGAGAAAAACCGACCGTTCATTGTGGGCCGGTCGAGACCGCCGAGAGGTTTTTGCGGTCCATCACAGGTCGGAATTCCATTTATTGTAGATGCTCATTGCCTTTTCCCTGCCTTCCAGGAAAAAAACATGCGCCGCCTCAGCGGCCCTGTCCAGGGCGTCGGCCAGATCCTCAAGCTCCTCATTCCGGAACCGGGAAAGAACGTAATCTTCAGGGGCCATTCCGGGATCTCTTCCGATCCCGATCTTCATCCTGTAAAAAAGGGGCGACTGGAGGCTTTCGATAACCGACCTCACGCCTTTGTGACCCGCGTCTCTCCCGTTCCATTTAATTTTTAGCTTTCCGAACTCCATATCGAGATCGTCCTGAACGAGGAGGAGATCCTCCCGGGCAACCCCCGTTTTTTTCATGAGCTGCCCCACGGGTCCACCTGAGAGGTTCATATAGGTTTGCGGTTTTGCGATAATAAGGTCATCCAGGGTTCCCACCCTGCATCCGCACATTCTTTGGTTGAGGCTCACCTTGTATTTTTCGGAAAACCTTTCAACCACGAGGTAGCCGATATTGTGCCTTGTATGCGCATACCCGCTACCTTTATTTCCTAAACCACAGAGGAGAAACAATAATGGCTACTCCTCTTTCTCTTCCGTCTCGGTCGTCTCTACCGGTGCTTCCGTGGTGCCGCCATGGGCAATCGTGACGATCGCTACATCCGCGCCCTCAAGGAGCTTTACGCCCGGCAGCGATACCTGGCTTACATGCACCGAATCGCCGATGTCGAGTGAAGAGATATCGATGTCCAATGCTTCCGGGATCTGTGTCGGGAGGCATTCGACCCTGATAGACCGAAGGTGCTGCTCGACTATCCCTTCTTTGGTCACGCCGATAGCTTCACCTTGCAGGCGTATCGGTATTTCCACTTCTATCATTCTCGTCATCGATACCTGGAGAAAGTCGATATGAAGGACCCTGTCATTCACCGTCTCCTTCTGTACTTCTTTAATCATTACCGGCCTGTGCTGCGATTCCCCCTGAGCCAATATCTCCATATCGAGAATTGCATTTCTCTTAACATGGCGGCCGAGGACGCTCCATTCACGAGCGGAGACCGTGAGGACGATAGGCTCCACATCCCTGCCGTAAAGAATGGCGGGGATCCTGCCTTCTTTTCTCAACTTCCTCGCAACCGATTTCCCTTTATTGTCTCTAATTTCCGCCTTAATGACCATCTGTTCCATAGAAACCTCCTTACCTCATCAAATAAACAACGAACTGACTGATTCGTCATTATGTATTCTTCTGATCGCCTCGCCCAGTATAGGCGATACGTCGAGTACCTTGATCTTTTCCACCTCTTTTGCGGCGCCCGCCAGTGGAATAGTATTGGTAACCACCAATTCCTTCAATGGAGAGGCCTTTATCCGTTCCGCTGCATTGCCCGACAGAACTGGATGCGTGCAGCACGCATAGACCGAGGTGGCGCCGTTTTCCATAATCGCTTCGGCAGCCTGCACGATCGTACCGCCCGTATCCATCATATCATCGAGAATTATCGCCGTTTTGCCCCGGACGTCGCCAATAATATGCATAACCTTCGATACATTCGCCTTTTCGCGCCTCTTATCTATGATGGCAAGGGTCGCATTCAGCCGCTTGCCCATCTCGCGTGCCCTCTCGACGCCGCCGGCGTCGGGCGAGACAACGACAATCTCCCCCTCGATCCTTCTTAAGTATTCGAAGAGCACAGGCAACGCAAGGAGGTGATCCACAGGTACCCCGAAAAATCCCTGGATCTGACCCGCGTGGAGGTCCATGGCAAGAAGTCTCGAAGCCCCCGCAGTGGTAATGAGGTCCGCCACGAGACGCGCCGATATCGAGGTCCTCGGGACTACCTTCCTGTCCTGGCGCGCGTATCCGTAATAGGGTATCACCACGGTGATACGATCCGCTGAAGCTCTTTTAAGGGCGTCGACCATAATGAGCAGTTCCATCAGGTTGTGGCTCACCGGCGGACAGGTGGGCTGAACCACGAACGTATCGGTCCCCCTGACGCTCTCTTCTATCTCCACCTGTATCTCTCCGTCACTGAACTTACTGACCTTCGCCTTCCCCGGAGCCATCCCGAGGAAGCTGCAGATCTTCTCCGCAAGCGCTGCATTCGCATTTCCCGTGAATATTCTCAGCTTGTCCACCTGAACCCCCTAAAAGAATAAGTTCTGGGGCGGGAGGATTCGAACCTCCGAATGCAGGCTCCAAAGGCCTGTGTCTTACCGCTTGACGACACCCCAATAATCTGTTTTTTTAACCAATTTCCAGGCTATCTATCTGGCTTTGGTACGCCTGCAGCACGGTCGATTCTATCTGTTGCCTCATAGAACTGTTGAGAGGGTGAACGGTGTCCCGATAGGAGCCGTCCTTCATTTTCTTGCTCGGCATGGCCACAAAGAGTTTATTCTCTCCGTGTATCACTTTGAGGTCTCTCACGATAAAACAGTCATCCAGAACAATAGAAGCGTATGCCTTCACCTTCTTCTCGTTAACGGGAAATATCTTCACTGCCGTAATGTCCATAGGTCCCCCCCTAGATACTGTGAACGATAAACCGGCTGCCCGTACCATCTAATGAGACTGAACCCCTTCCCGCTTCAGTCTCATTTTCGAATATACCGAACACCGAAGAACCGCTTCCGCTCATTAATGCCCCGATAGAGCCGGAAGCGATCAGCCTTTCTTTTACTACTTTAATTGTAGGGCACATTAGTATTCCGACATCTTCAAGGTCGTTCTCCAAAATGCGCGAAACGTCGAAAGCAGTTACAAGATTCCCACTCAATTTAATATCATTTTCCCCCTTTGTCAACACGATTCTTAGTCGCTTATATACCTCCGGGGTGGATAAAAGCACGTTCGGATAGACGATGAGATAATGCATTAGAGGAAGTGAAATGGGGGTTATTCTCTCCCCTATGCCTTCCATCACGCATGGCTTTCCATACAGGAAGAGAGGCACATCCGCCCCCACCGAGGCGCCCAGAGCCATAAGGTCGGCCCGGCTGATGTCCAGTCCCCAAATTCCCGCGACCGCCTTCAGTGCGGTGGCCGCGTCGCTGCTCGGCCCGCCCAGGCCGCTGCCGATGGGAATGTTCTTTTCCATGAACACTCTCGCCCCCCGCGAGACGCCGAACTTCTTTTTGACGAGCATGATAGCCCTGTAGACGGTATTCTTTTCGCCCTCCGGAAGAAGGGCCTTGTCGTCCTCCACCACCACCCTTCCCGACGGATCGTCCTCTATATGCAGAACATCGTAAAGGGATACGAGGTCGACCACGCTGAATATGTTATGGTATCCATCATCCCTTTTCGAAAGCACCTTGAGTAAAAGATTCACCTTGGCGGGCGCCAGATAAGTTCCCTTCATTCTTTCTCCCTTTCTTCCCTCTATCCGAAAATGCCGGACAAAGCCGCCTCGGAAGAATCTTTATCCCTGCCCATAGACACCCTCCACATGATACCTGTCGATACCGAATTCCGGATTGGCGATGACATTAATTTTGGTCCTGTAGGTCGTCTCGAGGCTCTCGATGGAGCTCTTCTCTTCTTCATAGAGGAGGCTCACCACTTCGGGCGAAAGGTACACGTTGTAAGTCTTCCCCTCTTCCTTCCTGCATGCGCTCCTGAGCTCCCTCAGCACCTCGTAGCAGACCGTATAGCGTGATTTGCCGTAACCCGAGCCGTCGCAATTCGGGCACACCTCGGAAAGAAGGGTGACAATATTATGGCGCGTCCGTTTCCTCGTGAGCTGGACAAGGCCGATCTCACTTATGGGATAGGCGAAGGTCTTGATCCTGTCTTTCTTGAGCGCTTCCATCAGGGTCTGAAAGACCGTCTCCCTCGATTCCTTCCGCTCCATATCGATAAAATCGACGATGATAATCCCGCCTATATTCCTCAACCTGATCTGGTAGGCAATTTCCTTCACCGCTTCGAGGTTCGTCCTGAGAATCGTGTCCTCCAGGTCCTTCTTCCCCAAATACCTACCCGTGTTCACATCGATAACAGTGAGGGCTTCCGTGTAGTCGAGGACGATATAGCCTCCCGACTTGAGCCATATCTTTTTCTGCAGGAGTTTCGCAATCTCCATTTCAATGCGATAAACTTCAAAAATAGGGTCTTTCTCGTTAAAATAGCTGATTTCACAGGCTTGCCCCGGCAAAAGCTCCTTCAGGAACTCTTCGATCTTCTCGTAAATATACGGATCGTCCACCACGATGCGCTTCAGGTTGTGGGAGTGAAGGTCCCGGATCACACGGAATATGATTCCCAGATCCTGATGGAGTATAGAAGGCGCACGCACGTGCCTGGCCTTCTCCTGTGTGCTCTCCCAGACCCTTTTCAGAAAATCGAGATCGCTCTCCAGCTCCTCCTTTGCTTTCCCCTCAGATGCGGTCCTTGCGATAACTCCAAACCCTTTGGGGCATATCTCCTTGAGAATCGTGGCGAGCCTCTTTCTCTCGTCTTCCTGCTCGATCCTTCTCGATACGCCGACGTGCTCGGTGGACGGCATAAGGACGAGGAGCCGTCCGGGCAGCGTGATCTTCGACGTCACCCGGGTCCCCTTCTGGCCGATAGGCTCTCTCGATACCTGGACGGTAAGCTCCTGTCCCTCTTCCAGCACTCCTTCGATGCGTTCCGGCATTTCAATATGAAATCCCGCGTCCTCGAATTCCTCATACATCATCCGGTCGATGATAATATCGCCCACATAGAGAAAAGCCGACTTCTCCAGACCTATATCCACGAACGCAGCATCCATGCCGGGAACGATGCGGGCAACCCTGCCTTTGTAGATACTCCCCACCATACTGTTGTCGTTCTTCTTCTCTATAAAGAATTCAACGAGCACCCCGTTCTCAAGAAAGGCTATCCTCGTTTCGCTGAAAGTTACATTAATTATCAGTTCCGATGCCATCGATCCTTCTCGCCTCCATTTTTACAATACGCTCAAACCGTCCGCTTTTCCATAGCTCTTTGATCCCCTTCCTCTCTTTGGAGATGGAGAAATAACGCCCCCCTCTCTCCCGGGGCCATACCCTTTCCAGATCCACGGGCTCGTGAGAAACGAATAAAAATGCGTAGTCCCGGGTTAAGCTCTGCAACGTGCCCGCGCGAAATTCAAAAATCCTCATTCCCCTGGGTAATGTCTTGTTCATCTCTGCCACCAACATCCGGTCGGGCAGGATTCCCCCTTCCGTTTCCACTTCTATGAGCTCACAGGTACTCTCTATTCCCATGGGCAAGGCTTCGGACAGGGAAATTTTAGGCAGGGGATGATATTTTCCGTGCATCTTTATCAGTATTCCCGCTGACCTCAGAGCCCTCAGAAGGATATTCATCGTGTCGAGATGGCCTATATACCTGGAGTCACCGTATTTCCCGTACCTGAAGGTGAACTTGTAGGAAAGGTGGACTGCATTGCGTATGAGACTCACCGGGCCCCGGTCTTCCGGAGAGGGGGTCAATTCTTCGGCCGGGTCTGAGGGAGACGTATCGGTGCGGCGGCATCCGATCCCGCATGCCGCACAGCCGGTATAACAGTCTTCCGTCCCCTCGCCCATGTCCGCCTTCAGAAATTCTGCATCGAGAAAGGCCTTTTCGACGCCCGTTTCTATAAATTCCCAAGGCAATCTTTCTCCCGGAGCAATGGCGCCGAGGTAGCCCTCCATGGAAAGACCTTCTTTCCGGAACCAGTCGTCATATAGCTCAGGCCTGAAAAATTCTCTCCAGGCTTCCAGTTTCGCCCCATGGTCCGCAAGGTACTCGAAGAGAGGGGAGAGACGTTCGTCCCCCCTTGAAATAACCGCTTCTATAGCGCTGGTCCTTATGTCCCTGTACCTCACGGTCACGTTCTTTTTTTTCAGCGCCCTTTTTATCATGGCCATCTTTTCTGCGAGCACGCTCTCGCTCTCCATGGCCAACCCCTGAAAGGGTGTGTGGGGTTTCGGAATGAAGGGCGAAACCGCAAGGTTTATATTTATGCCCTCTCTTGCGAAAGGGGTCACGAGCTCCCGAATACTCATGATATCTTCCTCTTTCTCCCACGGGAAGCCTATCATGAAGTAAAGTTTCAGCTTTCTCCACCCGCACTTCTTGAGGACCGGCAAAACCCTCACGAGGGCCTCGAAATCAATGTTCTTGTTGAGACGGCGCCTCATATCCACAGACGCCGACTCCAGGGCAAAAGTGAAGCCCGTATGCGCGATGTCTGCTATGATCTGTATCTCCTCTTCGCCGATGCTTCCGATCTTAAGGGACGGCAGGGCCACCGACACGCCTCTGTGATGCATTTTAATGTGGTTGATAACATCAAAAAGACAGCTATAATCACCGGAGCTGAGAGAAAGAAGGGAGACTTCCTCGTAACCGGTCTTCCTCAATGCACGATCAATAATTCCTGCCACGGTTTCAAAAGAACGCTCGCGATAGGGTCTGTAGCCGAACCCGGCCATACAGAACCTGCACCCGTTGCCGCACCCCCTCGATACCTCGACATTCAATCTGTTGTGGATGCTGCCTACCACTGGAATGGGCGGCCGCACAGGGTGATAGGCGTTATCCAGATTTTCGATGAAGAGCCTCTTCACCCGTGCCCGGGGGTAAAGGGGCGCATATACGCCCTCGATAGTACCCAGTTCCCGAACGATCTCGCTCCTGTTCATCCCTTTCATGGCCTTCAGTACATCGAGGATATCGAGAATGGCGTGATCCGCTTCCCCCACGACTATTATGTCGAAAAAAGTCTCGAAAGGCCTGGGGTTCAGCATGAGCGGGCCGCCGCCCACGATAATGGGTCCCTTTTCACGCTCGGCCGACCTCAGGGGGATGCCCGCGAGAGAAAGCATGTTGAGCACATTTGTTACGTTGAGCTCATAAGAAAGGGAAAAGCCGATCCCGTCCATAACCGCGAGTGGGGTATGGGATTCAAGGGTGACGAGGGGACGGTTTCCTTCTCTCAGGTAATTCTCCATATCGTGCCATGGAGCGAAACAGCGCTCGCACCATGTATCCTCCCGGTTGTTCATCAGCTCGTAGAGGAGAAAGAGGCCGTAGTAGGACATACCCACTTCATAAATATCCGGATAGGCCAGGGCGAATCTCACCGTCACCGCTGCGGGGTCCTTCATTACCGCGTGGGGCTCGATACCCGCGTAACGGGCCGGTTTCATTATATGGTACGGAATATTCAGTGTGCCCTCCGCTCTTCCATGATTCGGGTAAGATCGCCCGTCACCATATCTTGTATCTTTTTCAGACCGTCTTCGGTCGTTGCCTCGAATCTCAGCACGAGTATGGGTCCCGTATTCGATGGCCGGACCAGCCCCCATCCGCCCTGGAGGATCACCCTCACCCCGTCGATGTCGATCACCTTATAACGCTCCCGGTAGTATTCGGTAAGACTTTTTACCACATCAAACTTCAGCGTGTCGGGACAATCGATCCGTATCTCGGGAGTAGAGTACATTTTAGGGAGGTCCGCAAGGTACTCGGACAAAGGCCTGTCGTCGTTCCCCATGATCTCCAGAAGTCTCAGGGTCGCGTATATCGCGTCGTCATAACCGAAAAATCTCTCTCCGAAGAATACATGACCGCTCATTTCTCCTCCGAGGAGGGCGCCGGTCTCTTTCATCTTCTGTTTGATGAGGGAGTGGCCCGCCTTCCACATTATGGGATTGCCGCCGCTCTTTTCGACCTGATCGAAGAGGTTTGTGGAGCACTTCACCTCCGACACGATAGTGGCTCCTTTATGCCTCTTCAGTATGTCCCGGGCAAAGATAATCATGAGGTAGTCACCCCAGATTATGCCCCCTTTTTCGTCAATTACCCCGATCCTGTCCCCGTCGCCGTCATAGCCGATGCCGACGTCGGCATTCTTTTCAACTACCATCCTCCTCAAATCGACCAGGTTCTTCTCCACTGTGGGGTCGGGATGGTGGTTGGGGAATCGTCCGTCCATATCGCAAAAAAGCTCGGTGACCTGCTGACCCATCTCTCTGAGTATGGGGAGCGCCACCACCCCTGCCGTGCCGTTTCCCGCATCGAGGACTATATTGAATCTATTTTTGAGTGAAATATTTGTTCTCAGAAATCTGTAATAATCATTCACCAGATCTGTATATCTTTCGCAGGAGCCTTCACCCGTAAGGAATCTTCTCTCTTCTATGATCTTCTTCAGTTTCTGTATCTCTTCACCGAAAATAGTGGCTTTTTCGAAGGCAATCTTAAATCCGTTTTGATCGCCCGGATTATGGCTTCCCGTGATCATGACCCCGCCGTCCACATCATAATTGAAGAGAGAAAAGTAGAAAAGGCCGGTGGGAATCAAGCCGAGATCGATTACGTGAAGGCCCCCTTCCATCATCCCGGAAAGGAGGACGTCGCGAAGGTGCTCCGAGCTGAGTCTGCAGTCCCTGGCAAGGGAGACGGTTTTTTTGCCCTTTTCTCTCATATAGGCGGCATATGCCCTTCCTATGTCGGTCACTACCTCATCACTCAGATCAGGATCAACAGTGCCTCTGATATCATATTCACGGAATATCTGGGTGTTCATCTTTTATCTCTCCTATTCCTTTTCCCCGGCCGGGAGCCGCTCCCCTTATCGGTCACTCTTCCATATAGGCGGCGCCCACAATAGCCGCGTCCTCACCAAGCCTGACCTTTTCGATACGAAGGCCCTTCGCGGATGCCGGCATCACCCGTCTCTCCATGGCCTTTGCCGCGTCTTCCATGAGACCTGTTGACCCGAAGATCACGCCTCCCCCCAACATCACGAGCTCCGGGTTGAGGATGTTCACGAGGCTCGCGAGGCCGGCGCCCATATACTCGACGACCTCTGCCCACAGATTATTGCAGAGTTCGTCTCCCTCCATGGCCGCCTGTTCTATATGGCCTGCGTTCAGGAGCTCGATCATCCCGCCCGTAAGGCCCCAGACTTTTCCCCTGTAGCCCTCGCGGAGCCTGCCCCTTACCCTTTCGACGATATAGGAGCCTCCGCAGTATGCCTCAAAACATCCCCTATTGCCGCAATGGCACCGGTACCCCTCCGGGTTGAGCGTCATGTGGCCGATCTCTCCGCCCACATTCGAAAAGCCTCTGTAGATCCTCCCGTCCAGGATAAGGCCTCCGCCTATGCCCGTTCCCACAAAAACACCGAGCACATGGGAGGGCGTCTGCCTCAGACCGAACTTCCATTCCCCGTAGGTAGCGGCGTTGACGTCATTCTCGACCATAACGGCGATACCCGTCTCCCGCTCCAGGTCGTCCTTTAACGGTACGTCCCACCAGCCCAAATTGGGAGAAAAAACTATTTTCTGGGTATATTTCTCAATCTGACCCGCGGAGGCTATCCCTATCCTCTCCACGGCCTTCCTCGAGATCCCGCTCTTTGCGATAACTTCGTTCACAAGAGAAGCAAGGTCTGCAAGGACCCCGGCATACCCGGAGCCGGCAACAGTGGGGATCTTAGTCCTCCCCGTGACATTGCCCGAAGCATCGACCAGGCCGCCGACTATTTTTGTTCCTCCCAAGTCTATTCCTATTCTCATAGGCACATCCTTTCCTCTCATAAGTGACGGGAGACACTATGGGTATCCCCGTCGATATTCACGAATTCAACCGCCTTTCAGCATCTCCAGAAACATTCGTCCGTTCTTTGCCGCCTTGCCCTGATGACAATTATTGAAAAACACGAACGTCACGGCCGCCTTCGACGCGACTTCCTTCACGGCTGCAAGGGGGCCGCTTAGCTCCTCTTTGGTATAGAGATAGTCGTATCTTACCTCCATCGGCGCACCGAACCAATTCTTGTTCCTGCCGTGGAAACGGAAGTATCCTGTATCTGAGGTGAGGACAGGCTTGAAAGGAAGAAGCCCCGCGAGTTCCGGTTCATCCACCACGCAACAACCCACCGAGAGGCCTCTCAGGATCTCCATATAGCGTTCGTCCGACCACTTTACGTTCCTGAACTCCACTACCGGTCCGAATTCACCGAATTCGTCCTTGAGAAGCTTGAGGTAGTCAAGGTTCCTGCCGTTGGGAATGAACCCGTAAGGAAACTGAAATAAGAGACTTTTCATATTTCCATTGAGGGGGGCCACACCTTCCTTGAACAGTCTCATAAGTCCCGTCGGGTCCTCGTTTCTCTCGTGCGTAAGACCCTTATATGCTTTCACGGCAAAAAGAAAGTCCGGGGACGTCCTGGCAATGAAGGATTCCATCGTCCTTTTTGACGGCAGCGCGTAATAGGTAAAATTGACTTCGAGGGCCTTAAAGCCTAGAACCTGTTCATAATAGGGGAGCATCTCCTGTTTCTTAATGCCTGCCGGATATACCTCGCCAACCCAATCGGCAAATGAAAAACCGCTTGTCCCTACAAATATCTCACCCATACATTTTGATTTGACATCTCCTTCCCATGTAAATAATATATGTCAACCTTCAAAATCTCAAGGCAAAAAGGGGAAAGCGTGGAAAAACAGTATGTTATAGATGATATCACTGTAAGGGATACATGGAGAATGTTCCATATTATGGCCGAATTCGTGGAAGGCTTCGAAAACCTCTCGGAGATACAGCCCGCCATCAGTTTTTTCGGGAGCGCCCGCTGCAAAGACGGCGACCCTCTCTATACGAGGACCTATGAACTGGCGAAGCTCGTGGCCAAGAGCGGATTCAACATCATCACCGGGGGCGGGGGCGGCGTCATGGAAGCTGCCAACAAAGCAGCATCCGAGGAGGGAGTTAAATCGGTGGGGGTCAATATCGAGCTGCCCTTTGAGCAAAAACCGAACCCCTATTCCAACCTGAGTCTCCACTTCAGGTATTTTTTCGTGCGAAAGGTGATGTTCGTGAAATATGCCATGGCTTACATTGTCATGCCGGGAGGGTTCGGGACCCTCGACGAGTGTTTCGAAGCCCTGACGCTCATTCAAACAAGGAAGATAAAGCCTTTCCCCGTCATCCTCGTCGATTCTTCCTATTGGAAACCGATCATGGAATGGATGACCGGACAGCTGCTTGCCCAAAACCTCATCTCAAAAGAGGATTTCCATATATTCAAAGTAATGGATGACCCTGAAGAGATTGTCGAATATGTAAAGAGATTCGTTATCCTTTAATTTCGATACCTGCCTATTCCCTGAAGACGTCTCCCTCTCCATCGACGCCGTCATCCGCATATCGGACCTTTTCCTCGGGCCCTGTCGCGGCGTCATCCCCGGCCCCTTCCCTCTTACGGGCAAAGATCAGGAAGCCCGTATGTCCGATCATCCGGTCTTCGGGCCTCACCCTTTCCGCAATGGTCTTATATTTTCTGAGCATTATCTCCAGGACCTCTACATGGCCGAAGCCTTTATGAATCTCTTTCAATATTTCGCTGATCTGGTTTGCAGTGGGCACGATCATGCCGATAGTACCGCTTTCCTTCAGAAGGTTCCTTACCTTCGAAAGGTAAAGCCACGGCTCTCTTACATCGACAAATACTGCGTCAAAAGGCACTCCTTCATAGTCGTCTATATCCTGGTGACGAAGCTCCACGTTCTTCCACTCGAGGAAACGCTCCATATTCTTCCTGGCATTCCTGAAATGCCTGTCCTCTTTCTCAAAACTGACCACCCCGCCCTCGGGACCGACTGCATGGGAAAAGAGGTAGGTGAGGGCGCCGCTGCCGGTGCCCACTTCAAGCACCCTGGAGCCGCTTTTTACATTCAATTTAAAAGGAATGTAAAATCCATCTTTAGGAAATATGATCTGCGTCTCTCGCAGGAGCCCGTACATGATAATGTCTTCTATGGTCGGCTCGTAAAGGTCGTATCCTTCCCAGTGAAGGCCATAGGGTTTTCCGATAAGATCGGCAAAATTGATGGCGCCGCCTTTCCCGTGGAACGATCTGTCCGCTCCCACTCTTTTCAAATATTTCCTGTCTTTATGAATGATCAGGACGAGATCGTTCTCTTCAATGGTCTTCATTTATCCTCTATGGTCCGATTTGTTTTACTTGCCATGGTTTGTCGTACCTACACCGATACCTGGCGCTCTTACTCTAGTATAAAGAGGCTGATTTTGTCAAAAGCGGACCTCATTCTCTTCGCCCCGCGACGTACCCCCCAATTGTTGACAAGAGAGCGTTTCCTTTTATAGTATTTAGGTACTCTGCGGCAAGGGAGGAAAATGACGGCTTTTAACTGGAAAAGATACGGTCTCTATCTGATAAGGTGGCAACTCTCCACCCCCATACTGGCAGGGGTCCTCTATGTCCTCTCCGGTACGGGGAGACTCACCGCCACTATCATTGCAAATTTTATCGGCGGCCTCATATTTTTTTGGATAGACAGGTTCATCTTTACCTCCCGGGCACTGAGCGCCCAATGGGAGATCAGGGACGTCGTAGTATGCGTCACTTGCGGGAGAGAGGCCCGGGGTTATCGAATCGTGAAAGCTCCGGGGTATGATAAAACAGCAGACAAGAGGCCGGAATTCCGCTGCGAAGCCTGTTCGGAACAAAAGGCGGAAGAGTTGCGAAAACGGGGGCTCCCCGTATAGACATCTCGAACGCCTCACGGTAATCGGCCTTTATCCCGGCACCCATCTCCCCTCTTGATTGTAGACCCCGCCATGATGTATTAATCTAGGATGAAAAAAGATGAATCCATTTACAGGCTTCTGTCGGGCCTGCCCCGGATTCGAGAACCGGAGCCCCCGGAGGTCCACACCCCGAAGCAGACGGAACCTGACGATGCCGCTCTCTTCCATGAAGAGATGAAAACGGTAAGAATAATCGGTAAGAAGAAAGACAGGGTTATACCTAAATCAGGCAAAGCTCACAACCCCCGCCCCAGCTCACATGACCTCTCCCGCCAACTCAGGAAAGCCTTGGAAGAAACACCTTTTTGTGTCCCCAATCTGCCGGAATACATGGAGGGCCGTGGGGAGGATGCAAACCCTCTTGTTATGGAGAAACTGAGAAGCGGCGAGTTCTCTGTTCAAAAGATCCTGGACCTTCACGGCTATTCTGTGGAGGATGCCTCCGTCCTTTTCAGTGATTTCATAAAAGATGCCGTCTCCTCGGGCCTTAACTGCGTCAAGATTATCCATGGAAGAGGACTTAAATCCAAAACAGGGCCGGTTCTCAAGGAGAAGCTCAAGGAATGGATTGTGCGGGCCATACACCGGAAATGGGTGGTAGCCTTCTCAAGTCCGAAAATGTCCGAAGGGGGCCCGGGGGCCACCGTCATACTCCTGAGACGCATCCCCGAAAAGAAGAAGATACGCATCGCGGGATAGCCGGACCTTTCCTTTCCGGCGCATACCCCATTATGGAATAAAAGGTTTATCATGATAATTCCGGTGCTTACACGATCTTCAAAGACAGTTTTGGCTTTTAAATTCCCAATCTTTCTGTTATAAGAAACAAGGAGGAACCGACATGAAAAGAATAGGGATAATAGGTCTCGGGAATATGGGTGAAGCCATTCTGAAAGCCCTCCTCAAAGGGGGTGCCGGAAAAAAGGACATCCTTTGCGTTGAGGTCAAAGCGGAGAGGGTCGCTTTTCTTAAGGAGGCTTATCATATAGACTGCATCCAAAGCATCGGCGAGGCGGCGAAAAAAGCGGACCGGCTCATACTGGCGGTCAAGCCTCAGAATTCAAAGGAGCTGATCCACGGACTCTCCCCGCTAATCCGGGAGAAGACGGTCCTTATCTCCATAATGGCTGGAGTCACGACCTCAAATATCATAGCCCTGATGGGGAAACCCTCCAAAATCATAAGGATCATGCCCAACGTGTGCGTTAAGGTAGGCGAGGGGGCGATGGGGATCTGTTCGAACAGCTTCGTTACCACGGAAGAGATGGAGGAAACGGAGAACCTCTTCGCTCCCCTCGGTAAACTCGTCGAGGTGACGGAGGATCTTATGGACGCGGTGACGGCCCTGGGAGCAAGCGCACCCGCTTTTCTCCTCCTCTTCATCGAATCGATGATCGACGCGGGAGTAAAGATGGGTCTTACCCGCGATAAAGCGAGGGTCCTTTCCCTTCAGGTGGTAAAGGGGACGGCAAGGATGCTTGAAGAAGAAGATATCCACCCCACGCTCATGAAGGAAATGATTACGTCGCCCGGAGGCACCACCATCGCAGGGCTTGCCTCTCTTGAAGAAGACGGCATAAGGGGAAAGGTGGGCAAAGCGATCGAAAAAGCATGCAAGAGGGCGAAAGAGCTGTCGTTATGATGCGTAACGGATACGGGAGCCAAAGGCAACTGATGGTCGAAACCCAAATTATCGCCAGGGGCGTGAGGGACGACAAGGTGATAGATGCCTTCCTCCAGGTCCCGAGGCACCTCTTCGTGGAAGACGCATTTCAGGGTCAGGCTTACGATGATAATCCATTGCCCATAGGAGAGAAGCAGACCATATCGCAGCCTTACATCGTCGCCCTCATGACTGAGACGCTCGAGTTCACCGGAACGGAAAAGGTCCTTGAGATCGGCACCGGATCGGGATATCAGACCGCCATACTCGCCCGGCTTGCCGAGCAGGTATACTCAATCGAGCGAATCCCCGGTTTGGCAAAAAGGGCTCGCAAGCTTTTCGATGAATTGAAATATACGAATATTGTGGTGACTATAGGCGACGGCACTTTGGGATGGAAGGAGCACTCGCCCTATGACCGGATCATTGTCACCGCCGCCGCGCCCCGGCCCCCGAGAGCGCTTCTCGATCAATTAGGCAAGGGAGGCAGAATGATTATCCCGGTAGGGGATGAGGTCTCGCAGAATTTAATGCTCTATACCAGAGAGGATGACGGACAGATCATGGCAGAGAACAAGGGCGGGTGCCGGTTCGTGAAGCTCATCGGAGAGCAGGGTTGGAAGGAATAAAAGAGGAAAAGGGGTCGGAGGAGTTTTTCGGCGAAGGCGAGCTGAGGGCGGAGAGGCTCTACCTCAAGGACCTTCGGAAGCTCTCCATCATGACCCTTGAAGATGAAAGACTCTATGCCGAACGAATCGCCTCCGGCGATCAGGAGGCGAGGAAAAAGCTGATAGAAGCCAACCTCAGGCTCGTCGTGAAAATCGCCCGCAAATACACCAATCAGGGGTTATCTAATCTCGATCTCATAGAAGAAGGGAATATCGGCCTCATCCGGGCAGTGGAGAAATTCGACCCCTCCCGTAACTGCAGGTTCTCCACCTACGCCACGTGGTGGATACGTCAGGCCGTGGAAAGGGCCATTGCAAATCAATCGAGGACTGTGAGGCTGCCGATTCATATATCGTCGAAAGTCTATAAAGTCTCCAGGTCGGTGAACTCCTTCCTCGAGAAGCACGGCCGGGACCCGACGCCGGAGGAGACAGCTCAGGACACGGGCCTCTCCGTCGACCTCATCAATAATCTCTATACCATGGTGGTGAGGACGTGCTCTCTTGAAACAATTATCGATGATGAGGGGAAACTTACTCTCGAAGAGGTACTGCCTGACACAAGGACCGAAGAACCCCTGTCCGCATACGAGCAAACCACGCGGGTGGAAGAGATCGCCTCCTGGCTCGACACACTGGGGAGTGATGAGAAGAAGGTAATTATTCTCCGGTACGGTCTCGACGGGCAGGACCCTCAGACGCTCGAATCGGTCGGGAAAGCCTTCGGCGTCACAAGGGAGCGGATCAGACAAATCGAGCAAAAGGCTCTGAATAAACTGCGAAAAATAGTGAAGAGAAAACATATTGGAACAGAAACCCTCTGAGGCGAAACCCGCGTCGAATCCGCTCGCGGATATAGTGAGGAAGGGCTCGGTGATCACTGTGATCACCCTCATAAGCAGGCCCATAGGTTATGTAAGAGAGGCCATCCAGGCCTACCTCTTCGGCGCCACCTTGCTGGTGGATGCCTTTATCATCGCCTTTAATTTCCCGGAGCTGGTACAGACACTCTTCTTCTCGGGCGCCACCAGTGCATTTCTCGTCCCCGTCTGTACGAAGTATATGAAAAATGAGCGGGAATATTCGGAGATATATTCCACTTTCATAAATCTGTCGCTCCTTATTACCTTTTTTGTCTCTCTCCTGCTTCTTCTGTTCAGCAGCGGCATAGTGAAGCTCATCGCGCCCGGCTTCAGTCCCGAAGCGCGAGGCGTGACCATGTATCTCTTTATAATCATGATACCGGTCATCACCTTCCACACTTTACTTTCCATTATGAAGGCATTCCTCAATGCCAGAGAACATTTTGCCGCGCCGGAAATGTCGGGCCTTCTCTGGAATGTGGCGTTCATCGTTTTCGCTCTCACCCTCAGCCGGAAATGGGGTATTTACAGTTTGGCGGTGGGCGCAACAGTCGGATCCGCACTTCAGATACTGATGCAGCTCCCTTACACGCGCAAGCTTCATATACAGTACAGACCGGTCATCTCCTTCGCCCATCCCGCAATTAAAGAGGCAAGGAATCTCTTCACGGGCGCCCTCATCGCGACTTCGATCGTGCCCGTAAACAGTTTTGTCGGCCGTATTATCGCCTCTTACTTGCCTCACGGAGAAGTGGCGTCCCTTTCCTACGCCTTCAGGATATTCATCCTTCCTTTCAGCCTTTTCGCGGTGCCTGTCTATACGGTAATGTTTTCGAAAATATCCAGGCTTTTTCACGAGAAAAAATGGGAAGATATAAGGTCCCATATCGACAGCTCGATGGTCCTCCTCTTTATAAGCTTGATCCCCTGCACCGTACTCCTCTGCACCCTGGGAGAAACTTTTGTCGAGATACTCTACCAGAGGGGGGCCTTCACCGCCGCGGACAC
Source organism: Syntrophorhabdaceae bacterium (assembly GCA_036504895.1). NCBI lineage: Bacteria > Pseudomonadati > Thermodesulfobacteriota > Syntrophorhabdia > Syntrophorhabdales > Syntrophorhabdaceae > Syntrophorhabdaceae bacterium. Next base: position 4,836 of record DASXUJ010000037.1, on the reverse strand, counting down.
GTCGCTCACCGGTAAGGCGCTCTTCGGCTACGGCATCGGCCTTCTATTCTACGCCCTCTCCCTTTCGTTCGTGAGGATATTCAATGCCATGCACGATATGAAGACCCCTGCTCTCGTGGGATTAACTTCGATCGCGCTTAACGCCATACTCGCATATAGCCTTATGACGCCCTTCAAAAACCTCGGCATATCCCTTGCCACATCGGCCGTCTCCCTCTACAATTTCCTTTTTCTCTATATCCTGCTGAAAAAAAGAGTCGGATACAAACCCGGAGCCGATGCGGTCAGAAAAATTGCCAAATCTCTTTTCGCAGGCTTCGTCGCTTTTCCGCTCATCCTTTTCGCAAAAGGCTTCTTTCACCACAGGGCGTACCCTTCCCTGGCAGCGGGTATCATTCTGACTGTAATAGTTTACGGAATTTTTTTCAGGAGCTACTTTCAGGAGAGGCTTCGAAGGAAACTGCGCTTCTTACGCTGATCCGGTTATTCCATTTCCAACTCAAAGTGCTCTCTTCGTTGCACTCGTCATCTGTTCCTTGATGTACTGCAGTACATCTGCGTCGCTCCTTCCTTAAGCGCCTCGATATCATCTTTGATTTGGAATTGGAATCATACGTACCACATCTCCATCTCGAAATTTTCAGAAGGCACCGCTACCGAGAGGTACCCGCGTTTGGGAATCCTGTCCACGATCATCTCTTTGATCTTGAGTGAGATCCAGATGGTAATTTTGTCGCCCCTTTTTGCACCGAAAGCGTCGAAAGGCACTTCCATCTCCAGGATCTCCGAAAAAGCCGTCCGCACCGGCAGGGAACCTTCCACTGCGTCTCCCTTTACACGATAGACCAGTTTGTGAACCTCTTTGGTCATAAGGCTGATCTCGAAGGAGAGGTCTTTCAGGTCCGGAATAAAGGACTGGCTCACGTCCACCCGGAGGAAAAGGGACTTTTCGTTGAATCCGTAGTAACATCCCTTTATGACGGCTTCCGCTTCATGCATGGCCATTCCATGGCCTTTGCCTTCGATGAAGCCGGCGCCCATCCAGTCAAAATAATTGGTCACCCGTCCATCGACTATGGGATAAATATAATTTATCGGCTCCCTGTCGGACCTTACTTCCCGGTCTTCGAGAAGGATTGGAATGTTGAGGATGTCGGGGGGTTCCTTTCCCAGGAAACGGTACACGTTTGCAAGGTTCTCACGGAAAAGAAAATCGAAAACCTCATCATTTTCCGAAGAATGCTCGTCACCGTACCACCAGAACCAATCGCTCCCTTCGGCGATATAGATCGATTCCCACGCCTCTCTGTTGTTTTTCCCCGGGTCCTCCTTTTCGAGGAATTCACGGGTCATGGACAGGAGAGTCCAACCCGTATTATCCTCCACATGACCGATCCATATGGCGAAATTATGGCCTATCCACGAGCCCGCGAAACAATGGGGCAGTGCACCCGAATCAGGCGCCCTCTCCAGGTATTCGGAGATTGTCACGGGCGAGATCGCGCTCTCTTTCAATATACCCTCATAAAGAAACTGGAGGAAATCGCGGCCGTCATTCTTGTAATGCTCCCACGCATTTTCCCCATCCATGGCGATGGTGACAAGGGGTGCGCTTATTCTCCCCCTCACCGATTCGCCGATCCTCCTGATCCTCCGGATGCAGTCTTCGGCAGCTTCCTTGGGCGCCATTCGGGAATAATGGAAGGAGATAAGATCGGAGAGGCTCTTATCGCGGAAAACCATATGGAGAGATCTCCCGTCCTTCTCATATTTGAACGGCTTATAAAGGATCTCAGGGTCCAGAAGGAATCCATTTCCGTCCCGTCTTAAATCAACGTGAAGACTCTGAAATAGTATCTCTTCATCCGTGGCGATCCATGAGATTCCGCTTTTCATATAGAGCTCGAGGGCTCCATCGCTCACCGAACCTTCAGGGGGCCACATGCCTTTGGGTGCGGACCCGAAATATCGGGTGAAAAGGCGGACCGCCTCCTCGATCTGAGCGGCGCCGTCTTCAGGCCTCGCAAACAACATTTCGGGCAGATCTACATAAGGCATCGCCTCTCTTGCGGAGCGGCTGTCAATAAGAAGGGGAACGATAGGGTGATAGAAGGGAGAGGTAGAAACCTCCATCGCTCCGCTCGCGGCAAGCTCCTTGTAGAGGGGCACCGTACTTTGAAGTATGTGGCGCTGTGCGTCCTCGACGACCTTCTTGTCCTCTTCGCTGAACCTCCTCCCCTTGGAAACGAGGGATTTCAAGCCATCGTAGCTCTCGATGAACACAGGGTCTATCCATGAGAGAAAGAACAAGATCTGGATATCCCGCAGGTCGTCATAGGAGAAATAGTCGATTATGCCGCCAATGCCTTCCTTCGGATAATAGAAGCCCCTTTTAGCGAGAAGCTCATAATACCTGGGAAAGGGCCTTATCATGTTTTCCCAGTTCGCATTGAAAAAATTATTTAATAAAAAAGCCTTTTCATCCCGGGAAAGGTCACGGGGTTCTTTCCTGAATATCTCGAGATACCTGTCGCGCGCATTTCCCGTCTCGTAATCGGTCATCTGGACGAGAAGGGAAGGCACCACGTTGAAATTCTGCTTCAAGCCCTCGAATTGCCTGAGCAGGAGCGCCATATCGCAATAATCTTTTGTCCCATGGAGGAGGACCCAGGGCAGCAGATATTCCCCGGTGTACAGGTTTTTGTAGTATGGTTGATGCATGTGCCAGAGAAAAGAGAGATAAAGAGGCTCCATTATGCGGCCCCCAGGTGACTCAGCCGTATGGTATGAGAGATCTCCAGCAGTCCCACCGTCCCCGCATAGCCCCTTGAAGGACCGAAAGAACCTGGATTGAAAAGGATCCTGTCTCCCCTCATGGTCTGAAGCGGTATATGGGAATGGCCGAAGATAATGAGGTCGACGTCTGTGAATTCACTCAGTACAAGCTCCTCAATCCCCGCGGGACCACCCCGTCCGTGCATTATACCGATCCTCTTACCTTCTATTTGCTCGATCCGGGTATCCGGCAGGATCTCCCTCACTTCATAATCATCCATATTTCCTCTTACTCCAATCAAATTCCATGTGGAGAGATAGTCATACACTTCCCGTGAAACCATATCGCCGGCATGTATAAGCATATCAACGCGGCTGAATAGTGTGTCCATTGTGCGCCGGAGATTTTCGTTCACGCGGATGAGATGGGTGTCGGAAAGAACACCAATCCTTATCATAGTCCATTACTTTATGCCAAAAAAACCTTTTATGTCAATGAGCTAAATTGACATGGGGCTTTGATGAATGTTAGACTTACGCGTGAATTTAATCGGTACGCTTAATAAGAGATTTTATCTCTATCTCCTCAAGGAGCTCTCTTATATTTTCCTTCTCTCTCTCGGGATCCTCACCTTTATTCTGGTGCTGGGGAGGATCGGTCAGCTGGCGGATCTGGTAGTCAATAAAGGTGTTGAGATCAAGGACATTATCCTCCTCATCGTCTATTCTTCGCCGCCCTACCTCACCTTCACCCTTCCCATGGCCTTTCTTCTTTCCACCATCGTCGTCCTCGGAAGATTATCGACTGAAAATGAGATATTGGCGCTCAAGGCCAGCGGAGTCAATCTGAAGTGCCTTTTCATGCCCATGCTCGCTATCGCGGTGATCATCACTCTTTTCGGGCTCATTAACACGGTGATCCTCCTGCCGAAAAGCGGTGTTCTTTTCAAAAGCACCCTGATTAATATTGTGAAAAAAGGGATAAGCCTGGACGATAAGGAAGGCGCTTTCAACGATACCCTTCCCGGTATTGTGGTATACATTGATAAGGTCAATACCAAGGACAAGCAGCTCACGGGCATTCTAGTAGCGGACGACCGGGACAGGAACGTAAAACAAACCATCTCCGCCAGTAAGGGGATTATAAACCTCGATCCGGACACCTTGGACCTGGCTTTTATTCTGGAGAACGGAAATCTCCAGAGATGGGATAAAAAGGCTGATACCTATAACAATGTCTCCTTCAGGAATTATACGTTCATTATGAATCTCGAAAAGGTATTGCCTCAGAATTTCAATCCCCGTAAGAGGCCTTTTGAAATGGATACTGCAGAGCTCACCGCTGCCCTTGCCAAGGCGCAGTCGGCGAGCGACAGGTATGATCTTCTTCTCGAAATTTACAAGAAGTTTACGATTCCCCTCTCTTCCCTGGCATTTGTCTTCCTTACGGTGCCGCTGGGCATAAAACGAAGAGTGGAGGGTAAGTTTTCAGGAGCCTTATACAGTATCCTGCTTTTTATATTCTATTACCTTCTCATGGCAGTCACGGAAAACGTGGGGAAAGTAATCCATCTCCCTGTCCTCATCACCACCATGTTGCCTAATATTTTATTTGTTTTCATAGGTCTTTATCTTTCAAGAGAGCTGAATTATGAGGATCAAACCGGTACCGCGCAGAAACTGAGACAAATTTGGGTATATTGCGTTGAAAAAACTAAATAAATATCTCGTCTGGAATGCCCTGAAAATATTGGCCCTCACGGAGCTTGCAGGCATGGTCATGTTCGTCAATATCGAGTTTTTCGAGCATATGGACCTTTTCACCAAGTCTTTTTCCAATTTTCTCCTCAGCATCGGTTATATCCTTCTCAGGACGCCCTATTATTTAAACCTCATCCTTCCCCTGGCATTTCTCATTTCCCTGCTCATTCTGCTCATGCTCATGATACGGGGTAATGAGATGATCGTCATCCGCACGTCGGGGATCAGCACCTTTTCAATCATGAAACCGATCGTAATTTTCTCTCTCGTTCTGGTGGTGATCTCTTTCATCTTCTCCGA
>DASXUJ010000036.1 GCA_036504895.1 Syntrophorhabdaceae bacterium | reverse complement strand
CCCGGTCTTGTGGAGGCGCACAACAACCTGATCTATGTGCACCAGTTCCTTCCGGATATAAGCCTCGAAGAAATTCTCGATGACCATGGCAAATGGAATCTGGTGCACGCCCTGTCCCTTCGGGGATTTGAACGGCCTTTCGAAAATTCCAGGGAACCCGGCAGGACCCTTACACTGGGATTTGTCTCTCCTGATTTCAGGAGCCATCCTGTGGCCTTCTTTATCATATCCGTATTAGAGGCTCTCGCCCGGGAAAACTGCCGGATCATCTGCTATGCCAATCAGAAAAAGAGCGACCCCATGACGGAACGATTCAAGGCCCTCTCCTCGCGATGGAGAGATGTGGCCGCTCTTTCCGATGACGACGTCCATGGGCTCATAATGAATGATCGTATCGATATACTTTTCGATCTTACGGGGTTCATGGAGAATAACCGCCTCCTTCTGTTCGCCCGGAAGCCGGCGCCCCTCCAGGTGACGTGGGCCGGGTATATGGCTACCACGGGTCTTACCGCCATGGATTATATCATTGCCGATAGACACGAGATTCCTGAAGGATCGGAGCGGTTTTACACAGAAAGGGTCATCAGGATGAATGATTCTTTTGTCTGCTACGAACCTCCCCCGTATGCGCCGCCCGTCTCGGGGCTCCCGGCCCTGACACGGCATTATGTGACCTTCGGATGTTTCAACCTCCTCTGCAAAATATCGGAACAGGTTATCGACGTGTGGGCCGAAATCCTCACCCGTCTCCCCGGCTCGAGGCTTCTCCTCAAGACCAAGGAACTGAGCTGCAAAAGCACCGGCGAGCGGTATCTCTCCCTTTTCTCGCAAAGAGGGATCGACTCCGGCCGAATAGAGCTTTTGGGAAGGACGCCCCACAGGGAGCACATGGAGAGCTACGGGAGGGTCGATATTGCCCTCGACACCTTTCCCTTCTCGGGTTCCACCACCACCCTCGAATCCCTTTGGATGGGCGTACCCGTGGTCACCTTGCCACACGAGACCTTCGCCGGCCGCCATTCACTCAGTTTCCTCTCGACAGCGGGCCTGCCGGAGATGGCGGCCGCGGATAAAGCCGGCTACGTGCAGATCGCCCTCGACCTGGCAGGGGACCTTCCCCGTCTTGCGGCGATGCGCTCCTCCCTCAGGCAAAGGTTCGCCTCTTCCCCACTGTGTGATGGAAATACTTTTGCGCGGTATTTGATGAAGGAGTTGCGGATAATCTGGTCGGAGTGGTGCAAGGCCTGAGACCGGTCCAAACTGAACCGGCGACGCGGTGCGCCGCCGGCGGTGACAATTTCCGGATAAACTTTAAGCTTGGGCCACTATATTCTGCCTGATAAATTCGTTATCGGGATCGATCTCGCGCACCCTGTCCATGTAGACCCGCGCGTCCTCCTCGAGCCCTGCCCCAAAACATAATTGAGCGGCGATAACCATGACTTCCACATTTTCGGGCTCTTTCCTCAGGATATCCCCATAATGGCCGGCAGCTTCGTCCACCTTTCCGGAATCGAGGCAGATATCGGCCAGGTTCCTTAGATAATCGAAGTTCTCAGGATCGAGCCTCACTGCTTCCCGCAGATATGAGACCGCCTTATCCTTGTCGCCCTTCTGAAAATAAAGGACGCCCGCATCGTTCAACACCTCCGGTTTCTCTTTATCCATTTCCAGAATCTTTTCGAACTGCCTGAGGGCCCCATCCGTCTCCCCCTTCTCATAGGAGAGTATCGCCTGGTTGTAGAGATCGACGATGGATTCGCCGGATTCCTTCCCCTCCTCCGAAGCCTCTTCCTCAGCCTGTCCGGAGGGCTTAAGGCCCATGGCCTCTTCCATCTCGAAGATCACGGGATGTCCCGGGGTCACCTTATTCAGTTTTTCGAGAACCACCTTCGCCGCCTCGCCATCGCCGATTTCGATGCTTATGCGGCCGAGAAGGGAGATGGCCTCCACGCACCCCGGATCGCGCTCGATTGCGTTGCTCACCCAGGTTATGGCCTTGCCATATTCTTTCTCGCTAAGGCAGAGGCCTGCGGTCGCCGTCAGCAGCTCCACGTTATCGGGCTCGATCGACAGGGCGTTTTCAAGGACTTCGATTGCATTCGCTCCTCTGCCGGACAGGAGGAAGGCGGTGGCGAGCTGGTTCCATACCTCCATCTCCGTGGGAAGCATCTCCAGGGTTTTAGACAGCACGATGATGGCCCGGTCGTATTCTTTCATGGCAACGAGAACCGAGCCGAGGCCGGCATGGGCAACGCCGAGATCGGGATACTCTTCGATGAGCCTCCCGAATATCGAAGCCGCTTCTTCCCAGTTGCCGCGGTCGGCTGCTGCTTTTGCCGAGGCAAAGGCGTCGTCGACCTTTCGTCCCAATAATTCCCCATCATCCGTAGCCGAGGTCGGAATCACGCTTCGGGTTGCCGCTCCTCGATAGATGAGGGGCTCAAGCTCTTTCGGGTCCGGTGCGGGGATGAAGTGCCTCTTTTTGTCAAAGGGTCCCTCGAGGATATGGCCGACACTGTATGGCTGTCCGTAGGGGAGGTCGGACGGGAGGTCCCATTTTTTCTTGAAAATTTCCCATGCCCCGAGAAGTGACTGGTTATACGCCGCGTCCCCTTTGCCCTGGGGCCCGCCGGTGTGGTGGATAAAGATGTCGTGGGCAATGGCGAGCTTGAAGCCTGCCGCCTGTGCTCGCAAGGAGTAATCGTCGTCATCGAATCCGAAAAAGGCGCCGAAGTTGTAATCTATGCAGCCTATGGTTTCGAGGACCTTGCGGGGGATAAACATGCAGAAACCGATAAGCTTGTTCGTATAGGTGAGCCTGCCCTCGTTTTCCCGGGACAAGGTCTCCGCAAAAGTGTCCATTTCATGTACATTGTGGTAGACGGCATTTTGAACGAGCTGAGCGTTCGATACATAATTTGACATAGGGCCTATGATCCCCAGCTCCGGGTGGGCTTTTGCGTGGTCGATGAATCTCCTCACCCACCCCTTCGTCACCACCGTATCATCGTCGATGGAAACGATATAATCGCCCCTCACCAGGGCCATAGCCTGGGCCCGGGCAGGAGAGTACCCTATATTGGTCGGGTTCTCGACAAGAGTGAGACCCGGGACCGTCCTGAGATAATCGATGGATCCGTCGTTTCGCGCGTTATCTACCACCACGATCTCGTAATCCTCATCCGTGTTCCTTTGAATGGACTCGATGCATGGCTTGATGTGATCGATGCCGTTATAGCTTATGATCATGACGGAGACGAGCGGTCTCTCGGGATTGGGGCCCGGAGGCGCCTCGCGATTCCCCGAAAAGATAAAGTCGACTTCCTGGTGGCAGCCTTTCGGCACTAAACCCGAGTAGGCGCCTGCGTCCACCCTGAGACCCCTGTCGAACATTTCCGCAAGCTTGAGAGGAGAATAATCGCCTTTGCCTCCCGCCCGGTTCACCCACATGGTCTGAACCATATTCACGGGGTTACAGAAGGTGACGCTGCTCTCGAAGCAGAGGAGAGACTTCTTGCGATCCCTGAAAATGTGCTTGTTGCTGTCGAACATAAGCTCCAGGGTATTGGGATTCTTGTAGTCGAGGGCCATGAGGGGAAGGAGGTCCTCAACGCGATAAAAGGAGCTCGACACTTCAAGCGGGTAGCCGAAGTCGAGCTCGGCCGCGGTCCAATCGAAGCCCAGGACCTTTTTGCCCGCGGTCCGGAAAGGCGGAAGGGCCTGCGCCTTGTTGAGCATGTAGCAATAGGTCGTATTTCTTCCGAGGCGGAGCGAAAAGCCGAGGGCTTCCGGGTCTTCGTCCAGTCCCTTCACTGCGTCCGCCGCGTTGAAATCATTTACAAAAATGTTATCGTCCACAAGGAACAGGACGTACTTTCGGCCGCGAAGGAGCGAGGACAGGTCTTCTTTGAACATCCGTTCCTTCACGAAAGTGATCGCAGGATAGACCTTCTTCAGCTCCTCGTACTGCCTTTCGTGGAGAAGATCGGACGTAGCGTAGAGGACATGCATATCGAGCCCCGCCATGTCCCTGCAATGGAGACTGAGGGAGCTCAAGGTGCAGTCGAGCTGCATGGCACGATCTTTACTGAAGATTATCCCAACAGGTTTTTCAGGGTCTCTCTGCCGGCTGTCGCCGGGGGTCGCGGACAGGGATCGGCCTCTCTCGGCGGCCCCTAAAGGCCTCGATTCCTCGTCGGACCCGATCAGTTCATAATTGGCGCCTATGTGAAAATGGTTCAGCTCCAGATGCCTGTACCGGTGCAGGGCCGAGATGACGATTCCCTGCGGTTTTTGCCAGCCGAGCTCGGTCCGCTCCGATTCGAGCTGGCCCGTGATATAGACCCGGGGAGCGCCGAAAAAGTCTCTCGTCCTGCACACAAAGTCCTGGGTAAAGGCCGGCGTTTCCGAAAGGGCGAAGGTGGAGACGAAGAGATCCGCAGAGAGGCTCGATTGCGCGATGCCGTAGACGGGATAGAGGTTGACCTTTCCCGCTGCGGGAGGTTCCGCCGTATCTTTGTGGGCTACCACCCGCTCCTCTCCCAGGCTCAGGCCGAGGTAGTAAAGCTGAAGGGCGAGCATCTCCGGAAGATCGATGATGCTGTAGGTAAGGGGCTTCTCCATGAGGAGATTGAAGGCCCGCGCGAAAGAGCCGAAGCCCCCGCCGAATTCGACGACCGACGAGATCTCTCCCGTCAGGCGCTCCTGAATCCGGGCGCAGTACCAGAGCATGCCCAGGGTATTGATCGAAATGTCGTGGCCCGGACAGTTGCGCGGGAGGTGTCCCACCGCCGTTTCCGGGACCGAGAATATCCTGTCCCTCAGGGGTCCGTCCAGGCCCTCGAGATATTGAAGCTCATATTCCTGCTGTTTCTGCCATCCGCCCCTCACGAACATCTCCAGGCAGATCGGATGGAAAAGGAAATTTTCGGGGATCCCTTCGAGAATGAGGGCGCCGAGGGTATCGAGCTGCGCTTTCCATACGGGGTGGACCAGCTGGCGTGCGGGGTTTTCGGGAGAGTCGGCCTCGTAGAGGGCCGTCATCTCCTCGTAATAATCTGCCGCCTTCTTCCGGAAGGCCTCCGCCTCCCCTTCGGGCGCTCCGCCCGACGAAGGGGGGTTCTTGAGGGCCCCGGCTGCCATATCGAGGGGCAGTCCGAATTCCTTCGTCACCCCCTCGAGACCCTTATCCCCCGGATAGGCCGCGAGGAGCTGTCTGATCACGGCCATGGCGCCTTCCCTGTTCCCGCCCGCGATCACCACGCCCAGGAGGTTCCTGAGGGCGTTCAGGTTATGGTTGTCGGCCGAGACGGCGCACTCGAAGGCACTGATCGCCTCATCCTGTCTGCCCTGCTGAAGGTAGATCACCCCGAGGTCATTATGGGCATAGGTGTGGCGCGGGTTCAGGGAGACAACCGTGTTCAGCGCCGGAATGCTCTTGTCTATCCTTCCCGTGACGATGAGAAGCTGGGCGAACTGGTAATGGATGGTAGGGTCCATGGTCCCCGATGCTATGACAAGGTCCGTCTCCGCAAGAGCTTCCTCATACCGGCCGTTATTTTCGAAAAACTTTGCGAGGGCGAGGCGCCCGCTGACGGTAGGCCTGGACGGAGAATTATCCGATCCTGCGGCCGCGGCCAGCTCTTCTGCGAGGTCTTTCGGCGCTGTGAACCCCGGGGCAGCCTGCCGTACCTCGTCGAGTGCCTTCAGGGCGAGGGTGAGATTGCCTGCCCTGTACGCGCTTTGGGCGAGATACCAGTTCACGCGCCAGTGCCTCACGCCCGTCTTCTGGGCAGCGAGGAACTCGTGACATGCATCGTCATAAAGCCCCCTCTGCCTGAGGGTAAGGCCGTGCCACAGGCGGTAATGGCCTCCGATGCCCAGGTTCTCGGAGGTAAGATTATCTTTTACCAGCCCCTGGATCGCCCGGAGCTCTTCCCCCGCCGCTTCCCCTATGGCCTCCTCTGCCAAAAGGACCGCCCCGGTCTCCATATTCGCGCCGTCGAAGATCCTGCTCACCGTGCATCCGCGGAGTACGGGCGAGAGGGTGACTCCTGAATCGTCAGGATAGACGAGGAGGATATCCCCGATGACGGCAAACCGGAATGAATCGTTGATGTGGAGAAAGGCCTCGCAGACTTCGGGCACCGTGGGATAATCGCGAAGGCTCGACTCTTCGGGGACCTCCTCCGCGTAATCGTGGAAGAACCTCAGATCATCGAGGAGAACGATCAGCCCCTCCTTTCCGGGGGATCGGCCGAGGACCTCGATCTCTTCGAGGACCGGCGTGTTCTTGCCCGCCTTTTCCGTGATACCTTCGCTGTAATGGGCATCGAGCCACAGGAGCGTGCGCTTTCCGTCCGTCCTCTCCATTATCTCCGGAAGCCGCGAAACCGAATCGCCGTGGTAGAGGAAGATCTTCTTCATGTCCCTGAAACGGTCGACGGCACGCTCGTAGAGCGGCCTCCCGAACTCTATGGAGTGGACTTCGGGAAAAACCGTCGACGCTTCGTATGTGGTATTTCCGATGTAGGTTCCCGTCTCGACGAAGACATCGGGACTGAAGGCATCGCCCATCTGCCGCAGAAAGGAGCCTTTCAGCGACCAGTCGGGGGATTTCACTTTTTGAAGTTTGAGGCACGATTCATCCGCGGACGGGCCGGCCTGTCCCACCCTTCCGAGAAGATCGGCACCTTTTCCCTGTTCGCGGATGATGGCGTTTACCAATGGGGGAATGGTCGAAGCGAGGTGCTCGTATGTCCAGACCGGCGCGGCCTTGGCGGCTTCCCATAGACGGTCCTTGATGACCGGTGAAATGCCGTCCGTCCAGCCGGCCCCGGCAGCGTCCTCACGGCCCTCCCCGACGAGCTCCGCGAGTGCATCATAGAGGGCCTGCCACGAGTATTTTCGGAGGTTCCCCGCCGTCACCCACTCGTCGATGCTGTGGACATACTTTTTATATCTTTTCCTGCTCATGGCCCCGAGGAACCGTTCCAGCTCCCCGAAATCCCTGAAGCTGCGGAAGTCTATGTAACATTCCTCCGGTATGTATTTTTCGATGTCGGCGCATCCAAGATAGACGGGAACGGTCCGGGCTTCCAGGCAGTCGAGTACCTTTTCCGTAATATAACCGGTCCCATACTCGGGGTGATAGAGGTTCTCGAAGCAGAGGGAAAACATGTATTCTGCCAGAGTGGGGAGCTTCTTGTCCGGGTCCAGTATTCCCCTGTAGTTCGGCAGAGGGAACGGGGGGTTTCCATATACGTCGAAGGGCATGTCCGAATTCTCGTGGAACCACTGCGCCGCCTCAAACCGCTTTGAATAAAGCTCGCCCGGAATCTCGGATTTCTTATGGCCGTTGATCATGCATATGGCGTTCTTACGGTCCTTAAGGGGGTATTTCCTCTCCCGCTCCTCACGGTCTTCCGTGATATCCGCCGGAACGATCCAACCTGAGCGAGGGCCGTCCACCCTCCCGAATCGAGGCCGGTTGACGGTCAGGGCGCTGTAGATAGTGAAGACGTGATCGAAGCAGTTCCATATCCGGTCATCCCACTGACCCGGCAGCACCACGTAAGGCTCCCACAGGAGAAGTACGTCCTTGCCCGCCTGCTTCCCCGCGAAGCTGAAGGCATTGAGATAGGCGTAGAGATCACAGTCCTTGAGGGGGGTGGAAGACCAGACGACCGAGACATTTTTCTTGCAGAACGCGTGCATCTGGGATTCGAGAAGATGACCGTAGACCATATTGATAATCCGGTGGCCCGCAAGACCGGTTTCCACCGCCTTCACAGGCGCTTCCGCCGGGAATGTCTTTCCGTCTGCGGCCGTGCCTCCGTGAGGAATCTCTCCTCCTTCAGGTAACAAATTTATCCCTATTTTTTTGAATTCATCGATGATGAAGGGCATTGCCCGCTGGGAGAGGTGTATTTCGTCCATGAAATAGAGAGGGTTTGTGAGCCCCTCCGGTCCCAGGAGCCTCTCGAAGATGGAGATGAATGGTATCCCGTGGGCTGTGCAAAGCTCTTCAAGGATACGGTTGAAGGTGCGTGTCACCTCGAGTCTTTCCGGATAAGTCCCATAGGTCGAATACTCGCCGAATTCTATATCCTCGACACTCGGAGGGGGCGCATTCCACGCCATGACATCGCGCCCACGATCTTTCAACATTGTGAAAACCCCGAAATATCGATCCACGCATTCACGGACTACTTTTTCAAGAGGCTCTTTCCTGAGACGGGCTTGCTTGATGAGGTGAACCCTGCAGTCGATCTCGCCGAAGCATAGAAGGATTTTATCGCCGGCTTCCACATGTTCCGCAACAATGGCTCCTATGGTTTCCCACCGTTCCGGCGCATTGTACGCAGTATGGGGTCCAATCCAGTAGGTCTTGAAGAAAGGCAGGGCATCATAGTTCTGCCCCACTCCGTCGAGACCCGAAAAGACCGAAACATGACTGTCCCCTATGCAATGTATTCTCATTATATTCCCCTTTTCAGGCATTTTATTCTGTACTCGCCGCACCGCGGAATCATCCTACTTCACCTCGAAATAGGAGACGCGGGAGACGTAGCTAAGGCGTCTCAGCTCCAGGTTGCGAAGGCCGAGCACTTCCATTACCGCGAGGGTTTCCCCGGGGGTTTCATGCTCGTTAAGTTCGTCAAAGCCGACGATGCTTCCTTTGACGAGACGCTCCCGGATCAGCTGGAGGCATTTCTTCGTGGGTTCATACAAATCAAAATCGAAATAGGCAAGAGAGATTATGGTCTCCGGGTATTCTTCGAGGTACCGGGGCAGGGTGCTCGTAGCGTCCCCTTTTACGAGGGCATATTTCTTGATATGGCCCAAAGGGTTCTCTTTTTCGTGAAAGGCGAGGACCTGGTCCAGATAGGCATCATAGCCCGCTGTCACCTTGTATCCGCCCGGCGTGATAGATTTACATGTGCCGTCCTGGGGCGACACTTCCGGAAAACCTTCGAAAGTATCAAAAGCCACTATTTTTCTCGTCCGGTTGTAAGGCTCGTAAATGCCCCGCAGCGATGAAAAAAGCGCCGCATTCTGCCCCCACCTGGTCCCGAATTCCATAATGACGCCGGGGATCTCCACGATCTTCTGGTAGAGGAAGTCCATGAATTTTATCCGTGAAAAAGTTTTCGAATTAAGGAAAAGACCCAGGTTGTCGAGTAATTCCCCCTCGGGAATCGGGCAGCCCTTGAGAAGTCCGACGAAATCGGACCGCCTTTTCTTCTCCTCATCCGTTGAAAATGTCACCATTTCGATTTCATTCATGCCCGTGCCCTCTGCCTTATCGGTCGCTCCTCGTGTCGTACATTTTGTCCGAAAAAATTCTCCATTATCGATTCCAGCACTGCGAGCCTTTCTTCGCCTACAAATTGATTGTTGCCGATGTAAAAGGCATTTTCATGGAGAAAATCGGCATTGGGATATGTTTTTTGATCCCGAAAAGCCCGCAGAAAAGGTTGGCGCAGCAGGTTTCCGCTTATGAGGGGCCGGGATTCGATCCCTTCTTCCGCAATGAGCTTCTGAAAGGCGCTCTTCTCCCCTCCCTCCCTGAACAAAAAGGGCAATACGAAGGAAGACATCCCTTTTACGTCCAATACTATTAAATGGTCCGAAAACCTTCTACAGATATCGACAAATCTTCTATAGTTTGCATTACGCGTCATTATGTAGGAATTCATCCGCTTCAACTGCTCCAGGCCGAGCACGGCATTGAACTCCGTGTTGCGTACATTGAATCCGTCCGTGAGGAACAGGAAATTGAAATCGATGTCACGGTATCTTTCCTTCAATCCGGCGTAGTAGTGCTCCGGCAATTCCCTTGCCAGACCATGGGACCTTTTCAGCAGGAACAGCTTGTAAAGCTCCTCATCGTCCGTGCAAAGCATACCCCCTTCGACGGTGGTCATGTGGTGCCCCCAGTAGAAACTGAACGTCCCGGCGGCGCCGAGCCTGCCTACCTTGGTCCCCTTTAAAGTCGCCCCCTGAGATTCGCAGCAATCCTCCAATATGGTGATATCCCTGCCGGAAACGATCTCCTTCAATCTGGCAACGTCCGAGGGAAATCCGAGCAGGTGAGCCACGAAGATCCCGCGGGTCCTCGGTGTGATGGCAGAATGCACCTGATCGTAATCGAGTGAGAGATCGGTCAGATTCGCATCAACGAAGACAGGTGTCAATCCGCATTGCATAACC
Organism: Syntrophorhabdaceae bacterium; assembly: GCA_036504895.1. Taxonomy (NCBI): domain Bacteria; kingdom Pseudomonadati; phylum Thermodesulfobacteriota; class Syntrophorhabdia; order Syntrophorhabdales; family Syntrophorhabdaceae; species Syntrophorhabdaceae bacterium. The sequence goes on along the minus strand of DASXUJ010000036.1, from coordinate 792 downwards.
GGTGTAATTGTCGTAGGCCATGTCACCGTGGGCACGATTATTTCGTCCCCGTCCCGCCATTCATAATATTCTTTGGCAGAACTTACCATCACGAGGTTTGCGGAGCTGCCGGAATTGACGAACACGGAATACCCGGACCCCTGCCACCGGGCAAAGGCTTTCTCGAATTCGGCAACCTTTGTGAACTGGGTAAACCTCTTGGTTTCTTTGATAAAGGAAATCAGTAAATCGAGCTCACGTTCGGTAATGACATTTTCCTGAAGCTTCCAGAACATTAGATCCTCCCTCCCGGCGCATAAGGTGACGCAACGTACCAGTCGTGCGCCTTTCTCAATCCTTCCCGAAGTGGCGTACGGCTTCTCCACCCCAGGGAATGAAGTGTCTCCATATCGAGCAGCTTCTGTGCAACACCGTCCGGCTTGCTGGTATCGAATTGAATCTCACCGCGATAGCCGACTATGTCGCGGACCATTTCGGCAAGCTCTCGTATGGAATGGTCTTCGCCTACCCCCACATTGACCGGATCATTCCCGTTATAACGCTCCATGAGGAAGAGGGCCGCTTCGGCGGCATCGTCCACGTACATCAGCTCCCGGCGGGGCTTGCCCGTACCCCAAAGCGTTACGGCAGACTTGTTCTCGCATTTGGCGCGGTAGAATTTGTCGATTAAGGCTGCCATGACATGAGATTGCTCGGGATCGTAGTTATCATTCGGCCCATAGAGATTTGTCGGCATGGCGCAGATAAAGTTGGTTCCATACTGGTCGTTGAAGGCGCGGCACATTGAAATAC
>DASXUJ010000035.1 GCA_036504895.1 Syntrophorhabdaceae bacterium | reverse complement strand
CATTTCCCCCTACTATACCCGAGGACTAACTGCCAACGGTCTCCCCGCGGTCTCACCCCGGCCACATTTGCAATACTGCAGTCAGGGGTGAGACCGCGGGGAGACCGTTTCCTAGTGACTTATGCTTTTCACGCCCGCCACAAAACCTATGGATACTTCAATAAACCTTTGAAGCATATCAAAAACGACTTCTTGTTGAGGGTTTGGCTGTTGGACAAAGGACATGGCGATTAACGTGCCAAACATAAATGAAAATACTATCCAGAATGTTCGCGCAGATTGCGCAGATTGGACGCGATGGGATTTCTTTTCCACCATTTGAATTTTACTCCTGTTTAAGTATAAGTGGTGTTAACTTGTGGAAAAGCTGCCGGCCGCCAGGTAAGGGAATCGTTTGTTAATGCCGTCGAACAAAGAAACTAGGGTGTCTAATTAATACGTCATAAAAGGATACAAGAAACATGTATTTCATGCAACCTATTTTTGACAAAGTTTTGTTATTTTAATGTGTTGGATAAAACTGAACTTATGTGACGCCTGTGGGGCGTAGCCGACGTGGCAAACTCGGAGATCGGGAGATCATAAAGGGGACGCCTTGATATATTGACGACATTCGATTCTGGTAGGTAACATAATTTACCAAACGTGATAAAAGCGAAGATCGTGTGTTCGTGATTGACTGATTCTATTGTAATCTATTGATCGTCCTTTCCTTCAAATTCTCCATTCCCTCCATGTTCACATCTTTTTTGTTATACTCAATAGTAACGCCTTTGAGCAAATGGAGGTCCAATAATAGGGGGTTTCATGGATAAAGGGGTACCTGCTTCCGGGCTACGCGGTGAGATAACTAAGAACGTGAAGGCGGTTATATTCGATATCGACGGCACTTTGATCGATTCATTTGAAGCCTATTACAAGGCCTTTAACTCCGGCCTTAAGGCATATAACCTGGGACCGGTGTCGCGGGAGTTCCTGGGGGATTGCCTTGGGAAAGTGCCGGGACTTCGGGAAATACTTCGCCCGGTTTTCCCTAAGGAGGTGGAGGAGACTACCCTTGATGGGTGTATGGGAGAGATCAAAAGAGTCTTTCTTCAGGTTGAGGCTGAGGAGGTGAGGCCTTTCTCCGGGGTGGAGCGGCTTTTCCTGCACCTTCGGGAAAGGGGCGTGAAGATCGGGATCGCCACGGGACGGATGTCATCCGAGGAGGACGAGTGGAAGAGGTTTACCCGCTTCGGGCTTGACGGGTGCATCGGTGCAATCGTCACATCGAGGGAAGTGAAGAACAGGAAGCCCGCCCCCGATGTTATCGCTGAATGTGCGCGGAGGCTCGGCGTGGCCGGGGGAGAATGCATTGCCGTAGGGGACAGGGAGGCGGACGTCGTTGCGGCAAGGGCGGCCGGGGCATGGGCCGTGGCGGTGGTCACGGGGCAGGAGGACCGGGAGTGCCTCGAGATGTCCGGGGCTGACAGGGTGTTCGACAGCGTGAATGACCTTGTCGCATTTCTGGAAACTGCGCTCAATCCTTGAACATGATCACCATTTTTCCTCCCGCCCTTCCTTTGTCCATCATGGCGAATGCGTTCGCGGCATCTTCGAGGGGCAGGGCCTCGGCAATGTAGGGAGGTGTGAGTCTTCCTTCGTCGAACTCCGGCCGGAGGAGGTCAAGGATACGGCCCGATGCGACGGTATCGAGCAGGGTAGTGTTGACGCCGAAGAGGGTGATTTGCTTGCGGTAGAAATCGAGGAGGTTGAAGCTGACCCTCGGGTCTCCCGTGGCAGTGATATTCACCTGCCGGCCGTAAAGGCCCAATGTGCGCAGGGACACCTCAAAAAGGGGACCGCCCACGCAATCGAAGGCCACGTTCACACCCTTTCCGTTGGTGAATTCCCGTGCCCGGGCGACGATATCGTCCGACTCGCTTCCAAGAGCGAGGTCTACGCCCAATTCTCGCGCTTTTTTGTTATCGGGAGCCTTTCTGTCCACCCCGATCACCCGCGCATTTTTTGTTTTCGCAATTTTAACGACTGAACTGCCCACGCCTCCGGTTGCGCCGGTCACCAGGACGATCTCACCCTCGTGCAGCCCGGCGGCTTCGATCAACCCCATATATGCCGCCAGGTAATTGACCCCGACGCTTGCCGCCTCGACCATGGATAAGGACTCCGGTTTAAGCCGGGCCCCCTCTTTCGGGAGGGTCATAAACTCCGCATGGCTTCCATCCCGGGTGAAGCCTATATCGCCTCCGGACGCCCACACCTCGTGGCCGACCAGGTCTTTGTCGCCTGCGACGATCACCCCCGCCATATCCCGGCCCGGGGTGCGCGGAGGTATGGTTTGGGGAAACATACCCTGTACGTTCTTCACATCCGCCGGATTGATCGAGGTGGCGCAGACCCTCACCAGCACTTCGCCCGGCGCCAGCGCGGGCTCCGGCACTTCCTCCACATGGAGCACTTTCCCTACCTCTCCGAATTCATTGAATCTCAATGCCTTCATTTCATACCCCTTCGGCGGCTCATCCATGGAAGAGGAGGGGCCGGTTTAAACAAATCTAGTGTCACGACGGCATCTCGTCAATCTCGGGCATATCTTCCATAGAAGAAATCGTATTCCCGCACAGTGACGGGCCTTTCGGAAAAAATCTTTAAATCTTTGAGTGCTCTCTTTCTTCCTGGTGATGGCGCCGGGCCCTGTCGACATCACGCTTTCTCGGCGGCGCGGTGGTTACCAGTGAGCTGAGCAGTGTGGAGGAAATCCTTGCCACTTCGTCGACCGCGCTGTCGAATGCCGGTTTGTTTGCAGCGGAAGGCTTTTGATACCCGCTGATCTTCCGTACGAACTGCAGGGCCGCCGCATGGATCTCTTCATCCGTGCTCGGCGGGTCGAAGTTATATAAGGGCCTGATGTTTCTGCACATGTCTTTTTAGCCTCCTGAACGCGATAATCAATCGGGACCTCTCCTTTACAATGTAATCATATTTGACCTGCCTTGAGTCAGGCGATATGAAAACCTCCTCCGGTTCCGAGACAGGGCCGCAAGGGCTTGAGTTTTTGGCCCGACAGGTCTATGTTAAACGATATGGCCATCCACCTCATTCCCATCGATAAACTGAGTCCTGAAGCCTTGCGAGGCGTGATTGAAGAGTTCATGTTCAGGGACGGCACCGATTACGGTGAGATGGAGGCATCGAGGGAGACGAAATTTCAGCAACTGAAGAAGAAGCTGGAAACGGGCAAGGCAGTTCTCGTGTTTGACGATGAGGCCGAGACTACCAATATATTTTCAGCCGATAACCCTGTCTTAAGAAAAATCAAAGCATCGGAGTAATCACGCCGATCGGACGGGGAGGACCGCTCATGACGGGCGGTCCTCAGAACCTGTTGTGTCGAAAGTTAAATGTCTCTATAATAAAGCTGGCCCGGGGGGAAAGGTCCCGGCCGAGGGAACGCGCCTTCTCCCGAAGAAAGGCGTGCAGGGAGTATGTAATATAAAGTGGAGATTTGATTATGTCATACGCGGCCCTGTCTTTATCACATCAACGAAGGATGGAGTAGATGAATCGGTCGGAGGGAAGCACGGTTTTGATCGGGGTGAATGGATGAAGTGGAGGAGATGGATCCAGAACAGCCTCCTCCTTTTGGCTTCCCTGATTTTGGCGGTCCTCATGATGGAAGGCTTGTTGAGGGCAGTGCCGACCTGGTTTACCGACTACCGTTCCAACATAAGGTATATCCCGGATAAGACGGTAGGTTTTAAGCTGAAGCCGGACCAGAGCGTATGCGCTGCGTCCACGTGTTTCAAGATCTGTCCCGTGGTTACGAACTCTCTCGGCTTCAGAGATAAGGAGCCCCTTCACGACCGATATGACATCGCGGTTCTCGGCGACTCCTATATGGAGGCAGCCCAGGTCCCCGAGGACCTGTACGCCGCCAGACTCATCGAAAGAATACTCAATGTGAACGTCCTCTCCCGCTCGGTAGGCGGATATGGCACCATTAATGAATTCTATGCCTACAAAGAGTACATGGCAAAGTACCGGCCCCGTGTTGTCCTGCTTTTTTTCTGCGGGAATGATAGTGACGACAACAGCTGCGCGACCTCGGCATCGAAGGGTTCGTTGTGTGCGGACATGACGGCCCAGGGCCGGGTCGTAATAACGCCCTCCAACAGCAGGCTGATGGAATTTAAAGAACAGATGCGCATGTCGTGCAGGACATGCTATGGGGCGGCAAAACTTTGGGTCACCCTGAAAACAGCTTTTATTGACCGTAGGTCGGGGAATTCAAATCCTGTCCGCCCCGTCACTGAAAAACCTGTCCCCGGATCCGTCCGGAGTGAAGGCACTCTATCCGGAAACTGGGTAATAACAGAATATTTTCTCGGCAAATTAAATGAGGAGGTCAAAAAAAACGGGGGGGTACTGGTAGTGGTGCCTGTTGCCTATCCGATGGGACACCTTGACGAGATCTGCCGGAAGAATGGGATAAGCCTGCTTTCCATCCATGAAGAATTTGGAAGATATGCGGCAGATTTCAATTTGCCCGAACCCTATTTCGGTTATCGATGTGACGGCCACTGGAATCCTTTGGCTCATTTCCTTGCGGCCAACGCGGTATCGAAATTCCTCCTTGAACAGAATCTGGTCGAAGGGAAAGACAGGTCCCGGACCCTTGCCCTGGCCGATGCGAACCTGCGCACAGATCCAATGCATATCCTGGGGGAAGACGGATATTCCCAGATTTACAGGGGAGGTTTCTATAAAGGGAAATCGCGCATACCCGAAATCATGGCCGACGAAAACCGGATTTTGCGCCGCCCGTAGCGAACGCGCCCCGGCTCCTTACTTTTACCGTCCAGTTTCCCCGGAAATCATGGTAATATGGTCCTGCTTCCGATCCGACATGGAGGAATTATGGGCAAGGACTTTCAGACGAAAACCGCGGTCTCCTGGGCTCTTTACGACTGGGCCAATTCCGCGTATGCGACCACCGTCATGGCCGGTTTTTTCCCCATTTTTTTTAAGGAATACTGGAGCGCAGGGGCCAACGTCAATCTCTCCACCTTTCATCTCGGTACGGCCAACTCCTTCGCAAGCATCACCGTAGCGATACTCGCGCCTATTCTCGGCTTTATGGCCGACCGGGGCGGGGCCAAGAAGAAGTTCCTCTTCTTCTTTCTTGCCCTGGGTGTTCTCGCAACCGGCGCGCTGGGCTTCATCGGGAAGGGCGAGTGGGGCGCGGCTGCGGCGTGCTATGCCCTTGCTACTATAGGTTTTGCAGGGGGCAATGTCTTTTATGATTCTTTGATCGTCAGCGTCGCCGGAAAAAATAAAATGGATTTTGTCTCTGCCCTTGGGTACTCCCTCGGCTACCTCGGAGGAGGGACCCTGTTTGCCCTCAACGTCTGGATGGCCCTGAGCCCCGGCACATTCGGGCTTGCCGATTCCGCCGCAGCCATGAAGCTCGCTTTTGTCGCGGTGGCGATCTGGTGGTCCTTTTTCTCCATTCCCCTCTTTCTCTTTGTCCCCGAACCCGCGGGAAAAGGCGGTAAAAAGGGCTTCGGTGCGATTGCGGCAGGTTTTAAGCAGATAGGCTCCGCCTTTCAGGAAATCCGCAGGGTGCGGGTGGTCTTCCTCTTTCTTATCGGTTACTGGCTCTATATCGACGGGGTGGACACGATCGTGCTCATGGCGGTCGATTACGGCATGTCCCTGGGGTTTGCGCCTGCCACCCTTATCAAGGCGCTCCTCATCACCCAGTTCGTCGGCTTCCCCGCCGCCATCGCCTTCGGCAAGATCGGCGAGAAGCTCGGCACGAAAACAGGGATCTTCATCGGCCTGGCTGTATACGTAATCGTCGCCATATGGGGCTTCTTCATGAACGAGGAGTCTGAGTTCTATGCCCTCGCAGTGGCCATCGGCCTCGTCCAGGGAGGCGTCCAGTCCCTGAGCCGGTCCTTTTACGCGAAGCTCATCCCCCAGGAGAGCGCGGCAGAGTTCTTCGGCTTCTACAACATGCTCGGAAAATTCGCCGCCGTGATAGGCCCCTTCCTTATGGGCTGGGTGAGCGTCATCTCAGGCAACGCCCGGTATTCGATACTGGCGGTAGTATTCCTTTTCGTGGCCGGCGCCGCGGTGCTCGCCCGGGTACGCACCTAGGATCGCGACAATTGAGGGGGCAGAGGCTGTTATCATCGGGGTAGGTTGGCTATCTATCGGCTCGCTGCCATTTAAAGGGGCTCACGTCGCCCCCTCGACGGGCAAAGCCCGCCGAGCCTCCCCCTCTGCTCGCAGAAGCTCGCTTCTTGCGCTTGGACTTAGAGGCAGGGCTCATCACACACACAATCAATGGGGTTCACGTCGCGCTATTATTGGGGCTCACGTCGCCCCCTCGACGGGCAAAGCCCGCTGAGCCTCCCCCCGCTTCAGGCGCCTACTGTTGGTCTCGCTCGCTGTGCGAGCTAGAGGTGACGGGAGGTTTACCCCGTTTTCCGATTACACGTTCTCCGTTTAACGCCTGACACGCATCACACGCCTTAACCCTTTTCTTCTTCCATCGCGGCCTTCAGCTTTACGTAATCTACTTTGCCGGTGCCTAGCTTCGGCAGTTCTTTTATGACTCGGATGTCCCGGGGGGAGGCGAGGTCGGAGAAGCCTTTTGATTTCAGGACTTCCCGGGCTGCTTTCAGCTCTGCCTGGGGGTTGTTGGTTACGAGGATCAGCTTCTCGCCTTTGTGCTCGTCGGAGACTGCCATGACGACTACTTCTTTGCGCTCGCCGAATGCTCCGGCCAGGGCCTCTTCCAGGGCGGTGAGCGACACCATTTCGCCGCTTATCTTGGCGAAGCGCTTGAGCCTGCCGGCGATCTTCAAAAAGCCTTTTTCCGTGATCTCTACGATGTCTCCCGTGTCGTACCAGCCCTCATCTTCAACGAGGTACTTGTGGTTCGCCTTCTCGTTCTTGAGGTAGCCCTTCATCACGTTCTTTCCCCTGACATAGAGCTTGCCCACGGTGCCGTTTTTCGTGTCGATCCCTTCCACCGGGAGGAGCTTGCACTCGATGCCTGGCAGGGGCTTACCCACCGTGCCGTATTCGTGTTCCAGGGCGCTCGCGATGCTTACGATGGGAGAGCACTCGGTTGCCCCATAACCTGCCATGACCCTTATTCCATAGGTTTTTGCATACCGGTCGAATACGGCGTCGGTCAGGGCCTCGGCGCCGGAGAAGATGTAGCGCATGGAATAGAAGTCGTAGGGGTTCGCCCGTTTCGCGTAGCCGTTCAAGAACGTATTGGTCCCCATGAGGATGGTGCATTTTTCCTGGTAGGCGATTTCGGGGACGATGCGGTAATGGAGGGGATTCACGTAGAGGAAGGAGCGGACCCCCGCGAAGATGGGGATGATCAGCCCGGCGGTGAGGCCGAAGCTGTGGAAGAGGGGGAGGGCGTTCAGGAAATGGTCGTCCTGCCTCACGTCGATGCGGGAGAGGGCCTGATAGACGTTGGTGATGATATTCTCGTGGGAGAGGCAGACGCCTTTTGGCACGCCTTCGGAGCCCGAGGTGAAGAGGATGCAGGCAGTCTCCTTGTGCTCTTGCGGCATCATGCGGCCGTATCGGCCGGGAAAGAGGGCGTGGATCATGCCCCCCATCTTTGCCCCTGTCCCGATCTCTCCCGGCAGATCCTCGAGATAAATTACCTTGCGTCCTTGAAACAGCTCCTCGGGGAGCTTCACCCGTGTGAGGAGTTGGCGCGCCGTGACCACGGTGGTGAGATCGGCGAGATCCATGGCATGCCGCAGGGCCGCGGGACCGCTCGAATAATTGAGGAGGGTGGGTACTTTGCGGTAGATCTGAAGACCCATTAAAATGAGCGCCGTGACCGTAAGGTTGGGGAGCATGACCCCGATATGCCGGTCGGTCCCCCGGGAAAGATGGCCCCCCAGGACGAAGGCGCCGATCAGGGCCTTCCGGTTGGTCACCTTCTTCGCCGTGGAGTCGTTGAAAAGGGGCCTCGGCCCGTTCGCCTTGCAGAGCCGGACAAAGCTGCAGCCCAACGTATCGGGTTTATTGCGGGCCTCTACACCGACCTCGGAGAGCATGCGGTAGATCTGTCTCGCGGCTTCCGCCTTTCGCTCCCTCTGAGGGAAGTGGTCGAGGACGAGGGGTTCCCGGAGCTTTCCCACGCTCATCGATATGGGCGGGAAGAGTCTTCTTCCCTTATGGGCGGGCGCATAGATCGTCCGGTAGACACCGCCAAGGTATATAGGGAGAATGGGCGCTCCTGTGCGCAGGGCGGCAAAGCCCGTGCCTTCGTAAATCTTCATGACGCTTCCCGTAAGGGTCCTGCGGCCTTCGGGAAAGATAAGCAGGGGGATTCCGTCCCTCACCCTCCGTATCACTTCCTTGAGTCCATAGGGGCTCATGGAATCGACCTGCACCGTGTAGCGGTTCTGCATGAAGGGCTTGTAAAGGGGTTTTTGGGCTGCCGTGCGGTCTACGATGATCCTGAAAGGGAGCTTCAGGTAGGTCCATATGAGAAGGCCGTCTATAAGGGAGGCATGGTTGGAGATGACGATGAGCTTCTCGAATGTGGCGGGCACGTTCTCCATGCCCTCGATCCGTACCCTGTGGACGAGGCGGAAATAAGCCTTGAAGATGAAACGCGCCGATTCCTGAAAGAGAATGAAAAGGGGCGAGTTCTTCAACGGCTGGCTCGCGCCCTTTGCCTTCGCACCTCATAAAAGGAAGCGGCGACCGACGTGGCGAGATTGAGGGAGCTGAATTTCCCGGCCGTAGGGATCCGGAGGATCCCGTCGCATTTTTCCCTGGTGAGCCTCCTGAGACCGCTCTCCCTGCCGAAGACGAGGCAGACGCTGCCGGTTAGGTCCGCATCCCAGATAGGAACGGAGCCCCCTTCGTCGAGTCCCCAGCAGAAAATGCCCGTCTTCTTTATCTCCTCGAGATAACGGGCGAGGTTGGTGACCCTCACGATCTTCGCGAAACTGAGCGCGCCGCTGGCGACCCTTGCCGCCGCTTCGGTGACGCCGCAGGAATTCTCTTTGGGCATGATAAGGCCGTTTCCCTCGAAGCAGGCCGAGGTCCTCAGGATGTTCCCCAGGTTCTGGGGATCATAGATGCCGTCGAAAGCGCATAGGAGAGGGTTGGCGACAGAGCCGAGTTCCTTTATAAAGAGGTCCTGGTCCGTATAGGAGAATTCGTCCGTCTCTAAACAGACATGGCATTTCTCGCCCCTCATCTGCTTGGAGAATACCTCCTTGGGAAGAACTTTAAAGGAGATCCCTTCTTTCTTCGCTTCTTTTATAATCTCTTCCGAAAGCCTCTCATAGCCTTTTTCTATCGTGAGTTTCCGGACCGTGCGGGGACGTTCGGTGAGGGCGAGGAGGATGGCCTTCTTTTCAGTGAGAAGCGGCATCGCCCATATCCTTGCTGATCCGCGCCAGGAGCTCCCTGGGGTTGTCTCCCGCGGTAACCGTCCTGCCGAGGACGATGTAGGTCGCCCCCCTGGCCACGGCCTCGCCGGGGGTAATCGTCCTTTTCTGATCGTCCTTCTTGCCGTCCGCCCTCACTCCCGGCGTGACGACGATGAAATCGGCTCCGCACGATTCCCGTATCATCTCGATATCCTGACCGCTCGCCACCACCCCGTCGAGCCCCGCCTCTTTCGCAAGGAGGGCCAGTTTCTTCGTAAGGTCATGGGCCGACAGCTCCATGCCGATCCGTTTCAGCTCCTCGTCATCGAGACTGGTGAGCACCGTGACCGCGATGATCTTAGGCCGCGGCAGGTTCAGCTGAGCCGCCGCGTCATGAAGGGCAGTACGGGCCTCTTTCATCATGGTAAAACCCCCGGAGGCATGGACATTGAGCATGTCGACGCCGAGCTTCACCGCCTCGATACAGGCCTTGGAGACAGTATTGGGAATATCGTGGTACTTCAGGTCGAGGAAGACCTTCGATCCCTTCAGCTTGATAAAATCGACGATCTTAGGTCCACAGTGGGTAAAAAGCTGCTTGCCCACCTTAAACATCCCCACATGCTCCCTGAATTCAAGCACGAGCCGCTGGGCCTCTTCAAAATGCTCCACATCAAGGGCAAGAATGATTTTCTCTTTAGGGTCCATAAAACCTCCTTAAAAACAGCCTTAAAGGCAGTCGATAGTCTCCAGTCGCTAGTCGCTAGCAAGCAAAAACTGAGTGCACACCGTCTTGTCTCATTTATTATCTACCGTCGCCTGCCTTTGAAGCATTATATACTAAAAGAGATGGAGTGGCGACTCTCTTTTGACGATCAACCTGGACTTTAGTCTATCGACAAACGACCATCCTTTAATCCAGGGACTAGAGACTGGCGACTGCCTCTCTCTCATCCTTTTACGCACCCCAAAGGCCTTATCTTTGCCACGAGCTTCGATATTCCCGCGTTGTGGATTACCCGGACTACTTTCGAGACGTCTTTATAGGCTTCGGGCATTTCTTCGGCCAGGGTCTCCCTGCTTGCGGTCCTTACGTGGATGCCGCGGGACTCCATCTCTTTTTGTATAGACCTTCCTTTTGCCTTTTTGATCGCCTGGGAACGGCTCATTACCCGGCCCGCGCCGTGGCAGGCGCTTCCGAAGGTCTCTTCCATGGCCCCTGCGGTGCCTGCGAGCACGTATGAAGCCCTTCCCATGTCTCCGGGTATGAGCACCGGCTGTCCTGTGTGACGGTATTGGCCCGGGAGGGTGGGGTGGCCGGGACCGAAGGCCCTGGTCGCGCCTTTCCGGTGAACGCAGAGGCTCCGCATCTTCTTCTCCACCTGGTGGCTTTCTATTTTTGCCGTATTATGGCAGACATCGTAGACGAGGCTCAGGCCCAGCTTCTCCCAGCTTGCGCCGAAAAGGGTTTCGAAAGTTTCCCGCACCCAATGGGTGATGATCTGGCGGTTGGCAAAGGCATAATTTGCCGCGGCGGCCATGGCCGCGAGATAGGCCCTGCCTTCGGGGGATTCCACGGGGGCCGCGCAGAGCTGCCGGTCGGGTAGGTGAATGCCGTAGCGAACCGAGGCCTTTATCATTTCCCGGATATAGTCGTCGCAGACCTGATAGCCCAGGCCGCGGGAGCCGGTGTGAATCATGATCGTGATGTTGCCTTTAAAGAGGCCGAAGGCCTGAGCCGCTGCGGCGTCATAGATCTCCTCGATCACGCCTATCTCTATAAAATGGTTGCCGCTGCCGAGAGTGCCGAGCTGGTCCTTGCCCCTCTCGTATGCCCTGTCCGATACCTGCTCCGGGTCTGCGGCAGCGAAGCGCCCCTCGTCTTCAATGAAAAGAAGGTCGTTCTTTGTCCCGAATCCACGGCCCACTGCCCAGGCCGCTCCCTTGAGAAGCACCTTCTTCAGCTCCTCCTTCGACAAGGAGAGGTCCTTTCTTCTCGAGCCCACGCCGCTCGGGATATTGCGGTGGAGCCCCTCCATGACCTCGACGATTTTCGGGGAAATCTCTTTCGCGGTAAGGGTGGAGCGGATAAGCCGGACGCCGCAGTTTATGTCGTATCCCACGCCTCCGGGCGAGACTACCCCTTCTGCAACATCGAAGGCAGCGACGCCGCCTATTGGGAAGCCGTAGCCCCAGTGGATGTCCGGCATGGCCATGGACCTGCCCACAATGCCGGGCAGGCATGCCACGTTCTCTACCTGTTTTATGCTCTCATCCGTCCCGAGGACGCCAAGAAGCTCCTCATCCAGAAAGACGAGGCCCTCCGTTTTCATCTCACCGTGCCTCTCCACGATGCACCGGTTCGGGTCGAGTCTTTTTACGCGGGGTCCTTCTCCTTTCATGGCGCTCCTGCCCTCATCCTCCTAATATAAGGTAACAGGAAAGTCCTGTCACCTTCCCTCTCATTCCATTTCTAATTCAAAGCGCTCTCTTCGTCATCTGCTCCTCGATATACTGGTATACACCTTCGTCGCGCCTTCCTCGTCGTCTCGCTATCATCTTTGACTTAAGAATTGGAATCACAGGTCCAGCACGAGCCGTGCCTCATACCCGTGCTCGCCTGTCTTGATGGAAAATTCATGGTAGGTGACGGCCTTGACTTCTTTCTTCACGAAATGCCTAGAAGGATCGTAGAGCTCGCCCTCTGCGATTGCGTAAAGTTGCCCCTGTCCATCTTTTGTCACCCGCGTCGATTTCGCGATGAACCGCTCAGTGTCCCACAGAAAGAGTAATTCATTGAGAAAGTGGATAAGGGCATCCGGGCCGGAGAAGAGTGAAAATTTCCTCTTCTCAATCCTACGGACCCGCCTCAGGTCCGTGAGAAGTGAAAACAGCGCGTAGGCGCCGTGGGCGAACAGGTCTTCATAGGAATTACCATAGATTGTGAGCCCCACGTCAGCCACATGGTCCGTTATTCTGTACTTCGCAAATAGTCCGGTTCTCTCTGCCAAAATACGACCCCTTTCTCACCTCGATTATACCCCATTTTTCCTCCCTGGAACGCTCTTTGAAGCCTGAAAATACAAGGAAAGAGAAAAAGATTAAATTTCTTTAATTTTTTCTTGACAAAGTATACCGTCATTGCTAATATTAAAAAAAATTAATATAGGGAGGTGTGTGATTTATTACAGGCTGTACCAAAACAACAAGGAGGCAGGGATGAAGAAAACAATTATTATTATGCTTGCATTATTCCTCGCCCTTCCGGCACTCAGCTATGCCGGTAGCGCGACAAGCCGCTGGGACATGACGATCGGCGGTTACGTAAAATTCGACATGGGCTGGGCCAACCAGGCACAGAACCAGGACATCGTTCTGGCAGCACGCGGAAGCGGCGTCAGTGACAACCTCGCCGACAAGTACGGCAGCTTCTATACGTACGCCGGTGAGACAAGACTTAACTTCCTCGTAAGAGGACCCGATGCATGGGGCGCCAAGACATCGGCATTCGTGGAAGGTCACTTCAGGGGCAACGAGGCCAACGGCTCCGCATCCAGCAACGCCGGCACCTTCGTACTCCGTCACGCTTTCATGCAGTTCGACTGGCCGTCAAGCAAGTTGGTAATCGGCCAGACATGGCAGACCTGGGGCATCCTCCCCACCTTTGCAAACACCATGCTTGACTATAACAACCTCGGCCCGTTCCTTAAGGGCATGAGACAGCCTCTCGTAAGGTTCGAGCAGACCATCGCGAAGAACTGGATCTGGAAGTTAGGCCTCATCTCCCCGACCAACACGCTGGGCAGCGGTTCCGTAACCAACACCGGTTCGAACGTAAGCCAGGGCGTTGACGGCTACACGATGAGCAATATGCCCTTCTGGGAAGGTTCTTTCGGTTGGACCTCGGACAAATGTGGAAACATCGGTCCGTGGCAGATGCTCTTCGCTTTGGAAGGCTTCTACGGTCGTCAGAAGAATGTCGCCAGCGTAGCAATCGGCAACGGCATCACCACGCTTCAGGATAAGGATGTCAATTCCTATGGTATTTCATTCAAGGGTTTCATCCCTATCATTCCTGAGAAGAAGGGTAACAAGGCCGGCGCTTTCTCTCTGTCCGGTATGCTCTTCTACACCCAGAACCCGGGTATGTTCCAGACCCCGGCCAATGCACCTACTTTCAATGCAAACTTCGCCTACAACACAGTTAACAGCCAGACTACAAACCAGGTCGGCCTTACGCCCGCCCAGGCAGCCGCGATTGACTATTCAACACCCACTCAGTACGGTGGATGGGGACAGCTCTCCTATTTCTTCACCGACAAACTTTTCATCAACGGCTGGTATGGCTACACCCGGTCGAATGTAAGCCAGGCATGGATGAATGCTGCCGCGAACACAGGCGCCATGGTCAACACCACGCAGATCATCGGCAACATTATGTACGACGTGAACGCAGCCATCAGGTTCGGCTTTGAGTACACCTACTACAACACCCGTTATGCAGGCTACACAGGTTTCGCCACAGGCCCGTTTGCCGGCCAGCCGCTTCTTCAGAAGGACGGCACCGCGCAGTCTTTCAGGGTAGGCGCATACTACTTCTTCTAAGATCCTGCGACACCGCATCACCAGGGGAGGCCAAAAGCCTCCCCTTTTTTTTGCATGCGCCCGCACCGGCATATAGTCTTGGATTCTCCGTGTTTCGATCCGGTTTGTGTGTTGACAGGAAACAAGCTTTTTTGCTAAGCTTTTCGCGGTGCAGTCATCAAACGCCGGAGTGGTGGAATTGGCAGACGCGCCGGACTCAAAATCCGGTGGTGCTTAGCACTGTGCGGGTTCAAGCCCCGCCTCCGGCACCAATTAAATCAAACGTTACCACACACTTTGTTTTCCTCTGCCGTGATTTGAAATCGCGACGGCGCCCGCCTCGAAATAGACCGCCCATACAATGATGAACAGGTTGTGCGTCGAAAAATAGTCGATTCAGACTTTTTGACGGATGAGGGTCATAGCCGGACCTATGGCATTAAGACGAAAGACGGGTGGCGGGGAATTCCGCCACCTCATCCGGTCACTTACAAATCACGCTCCCCGCGGGTGCGGGGGGAGCGACGGTGTGCTGTTGTTTTTAACTCTTCTGCGACGGAATCACCTTTACCAGGACGGTCCATTCAGCCCCGAGGACCTGTTCGTTGTGCTGGTTGGACACTACCACGCCGATCTTTATGATTCCCCGTTCAGGATTTCGCGTGATTCGTTTTCCGGTGATGCGTGCCACGGTGCGGATGGTGTCATTGAACTTCACTGCTTTCAGAAACTTTATATTCATGTCCATAACACCGATAGTCAACCTTTCCAGAAGGCCCGTCTGATTGACCTGACCGGTCACCATGCTCGTAATGAGAAGCCCGTGGGCTATGCGTTCGCCGTAGATAGACGCCTTTCCGTACGCTTCATCGAGATGCTCGGGATGATTATCACCCGAGAGATGGGCAAATTCCACCACATCTGCTTCCCTCACTGTCCTATCCTCGGTGAGGAACTCATCCCCCTCGTGAATATCGTCGAACATCATCTCTCTAGGTATTAATGCCATTCCTTTTCTCCTCCAATAATCGGACATCTCCCGCTCCGTTATCTCCGAGAGGATCCTTATGCCCGTATGAAGCCTCAATGGGCCCCACATATTTTATTTTGTAACCCTATCTTCCACAATCCCCCGGCCAACGATTTTCCTGCTCCCGTAAAGGGATGGAATGAATTCATCCTGGGCGCCTCAAACAAGGCGGGAAACGTGGTGCGCGGGATTTGAGCTCGAGTATAGCAGGCGGTATCCTTTCTCCCGAGGGACGCCAATATCCTCTTTTTTCAGAAAAACCTAAATGGGGCTGCCATGTCAAGCAAAAAGAAAGACCTCGAAATAGGGCGCCCTCTTTCCCGTGCCGCGCCTGAAGTCCCCGGATCACCTCCATCTCTTTTTCTTGCCGGAATGAGGAATAGGGAACAGGGGCCGTACCGGATAGAATATTCTCGTTAAGGCAAACCCGCTTCTTTCCTGAGGCCGTGCCTCTTCGTACTATTATTCTTGACAAGAGTTTCCTATTAGGATACATATGTAATTGTCAAAATGATCGATGCCCGCAATACGATCAATGTTATCCGAACAAAGGAGGAATCATGAGGCTTAAAGACAAGGTAGCCATCATTACCGGCGGGGGGACAGGCATCGGTAAAGCCATAGCGAAGGTTTTTTCAAACGAGGGTGCTATCGTTGTTGTTGCAGGCAGGACAGTTTCTCACCTCGAGACTACGTGCAATGAGATAAAGGGTGAAGGTGGGAAAGCCGCCTTCGTGAAGACCGATGTTTCAATAGAGCGGGACGCGATCAATCTCATTGCGGAAACCATCCGTCTTTTCAGTAAAGTGGACATACTGGTCAACAACCACGGTATTGCGGGCCCTACGATCAAGGTCGCGGACATGGAGCTCGATAAATGGAACGAGACCCTCGCCATTAATTTGACGGGGAGCATGCTTTGCGCCAGAGAGGCATTACGGCACATGATCCCGAGTAAGAGGGGGAGCATCATTAACGTCGTCTCCGAGGCCGGAAGGTCCGGCGACGGGAGGTCGGGGTACCCTTTCCGGAGCGCCTATTGTTCCGCGAAAATGGGTGAAATAGGACTCACGGAAACCCTTTCCGTCGAAGTCGGTGAATACGGGATCAGGGTCAATGCCGTAAGCCCGGGACCGATACAGGGAGAGAGGATCTTCAATGTGGTCAGAAGAAGGGTCGAGGCAACAGGGGCGTCTTTTGACGAGATCATGAAAGAGCTCGCATCCAACTGTTCCCTGAAGAGGCTTGCCACCGAGGAGGAAACGGCCGCGGTAGCCCTTTTTCTCGCCTCCGACGAATCGAGCGGCGTTACTGGGCAGACCATTCCCGTGAGCGGCGGACAGCATATAACATTCTGAGAGAAACAGGGAACGAGGTCAGTCAAGGATTAGGTGCGACAGTGGTTTCCAAAAGAGATACGGTATCGGTGACGGTGGATGCTGCAAGAAACGCCGTGGACGAGAAGAAGATCATCGATAACATCAAAATGGCAAGGGTCGAACAAAAAAAGTCTCTCGATCAGCTCGCAAAGCTCACAGGGCTCACCAAAGGTTACCTCTCCAAGATCGAGAATGCCAACAAGCTGCCGCCTTTTTCGACCCTTGTAAAAGTAGCTGCCGCCCTGAAGATCGACGTTACCCAACTCATATCGGGGGACTCCGATGGCCGGGAGGATATTGTAAAAATAAGCGTCGTTCGAGCTTCCGAGAGACAAAAGATCGAGGCAGACGGGATACTTTCCGGCTACCAATATGAGCAGCTTGCCCACAAAAAAGCGGGAAAGAATATGGAGCCTTACATAATCGTACCGTCCTTCTCAGCTGAAGCGGTCTTTTCACATGAAGGCGAAGAGTTCATGTATGTGCTTGAAGGAACACACGAGTTTATATACGGAGAAGAGAAGTATATCCTTAAGACGGGTGACAGCATTTATTTCGATTCCGAAGTGCGCCACGGCGGCCGGAGCATAGGACCGAAAAAGGCCAAAATCCTCGCCGTACTGTACTCTTACAGGAGGATGTGATATGGCCCTCACCGCACCTCTTCAGGATCATATATCCCTTCTATCAGGGAAGGCACAGTGAGCACCGGCAGCATCGGCGGGACAGCTATTTCCCAAAGGGGCTTAAGCGCTGAGAAGCAATAAAAAAAGGAGGATCAATGAAAAAGCTATTAAATCTCTGTTTGTGTGCATGTTTCTTGTTTATCCTGATGTCCTTTGTCGGGCAGCCTGCATCCGCGCAGGAGAAGACAATCACGATGAAATTCAGCTGTCAATTCCCTTCCATGCACAAAGTCGCGCTCCTCAAGGCAGAATGGTGCAAGGAAGTGGAAAAGAGAACGAACGGGAGAGTGAAAATAGATTTCTTCCCGGGTGCGATACTGACCCCTCCCGCTCAGACCTATGACAGTGTATTGAAAGGCATTGCCGACGTGGGGGAGAGCTTTTGCGGCTATACGAAAGGTCGTTTCCCCTTGATGGAAGTCGTCGATCTTCCCCTCGGGTATAAGAGCGGATATCAGAGCACGAAACTGACCAATGAGTTCTACCACAAATTCAAACCCAAAGAATTTGACAACGTACAGGTCATGTTCTTCCACACCGCAGGCCCCCAGGATATGTGCACCAAGAAACCGGTCAACAAGATGGAAGACCTGAAGGGCATGAAGATTCGGGCCACAGGAACGAGCGCACAGATCGTAATGGCCCTGGGCGCTGCTCCCGTAGGTATGTCCATGGGAGAGGCCTATGACGCCATTTCGAGAGGCGTGGCAAACGGCGTGGTCTGCCCCGTGGAGGCGACAAAAGGCTGGAAGCTTGCGGACGTGGTCAGCAGCTGTACCATGTACAACTCAAGGCATACCAACGTCGCCTATGTAGTGATGAACAAGAAGAAATGGAATGCCATCCCCAAAGATGCCCAGCAGATTATCGAGAAAATAAACGAAGAATACATAGAGAAACAGGGAAAGCTCTGGGATGAGCTCGACAAAGAGGCACTCGAGTTTTTCACCCAGAAGGGCGGCAAGATGATCACCGTCTCAAAGGAAGAGGATGGGAAATTCAAGACGGCGTTGCAGCCCATCCTTGATGAATACGTGAAGAGCATGAAGGCAAAAGGGCTGCCGGGCGCAGAGGCATTGAAGTTCTGCCAGGACTATGTGAAGGCTCATTGATCCTGACCTTGTAGCCTGTCGGGGCACAGTCGGCGGCGGTAAGTCAAGGGAGTCTGCACAATTGCAGGCGACCTGGCCCCGGCCGCCGACTGTGCGATTCCGGGAGAAGCAATAGAGGGGGCTCAGGTTATCAGCACACCAGGAGGTCTTATGGAGACAGCTTTAACCTATATTGAAAAGCTGAGTAAATGGATGCAGGCGATTTCGGGCGTTTTCCTGACCGGCATCATGTTTCTCACTACCGCGGACGTTATAGGAAGAATATTCGATCATCCCATAATCGGCACCTACGAGATTGTCGGTTTGGGGGGCGCAATCGTGCTCGGCTTCGGGTTGCCCATCACCGCCTGGGCCCGCAATCATATTTGTGTCGAAGTGCTTTCCGAGAAATGGCCGAAGTCCGTGCAAAAAGTCGCTAATATTGTCACGAGGCTCATGGGCATCGTTCTCTTCATCTTCATCGGCTGGAATCTCTATAAGCTCGGGTACGATCTTAAGGAGGCGAACGAGGTCACCCTCACCCGGCACATCCCGTTTCACCCGGTCGCATATGCGCTCGCGGTCTGCTGCCTCGGTCAAATCCTGGTGCTTGTGGGCGAGATCATGAAGATTACGGGAGGGCGCGATGAGTGAAGTGACGGTTGGCATTATAGGTATTTTCGTTGTCCTTGCCCTCTTTACCACAGGTATTGAAATGTTTTTTGCCATGTTCATAGTCGGTTTTGCCGGCTTTGCCTACCTCGTCAGCTGGGAAGCGGGGCTGAACCTTCTCGCGAAGGATTTTTTCGATGTCTTCACCTCCTACGGCCTCACGGTCATACCCCTTTTCGTATTAATGGGACAGATTGCCTTTAATTCGGGCGTGGCGAAGAAACTTTTCAACGCTTCCTACAGGTACCTGGGCCATGTACCGGGAGGACTTGCAATCTCCACCGTAGCGGGAGCAACCGCCTTCAAAGCCATATGCGGCTCCTCACCTGCCACGGCGGCAACCTTTGCCAGCGTGGCCGTACCTGAAATGGACCGCTACGGCTATGACAAGCGGCTCTCGACCGGAATCGTTGCCACCGTGGGTACCCTGGGCGTGCTCCTGCCCCCCAGCGTGACGCTTATCATCTTCGGCATCATTTCCGACCAATCCATCGGAAAACTCTTTCTCGCGGGCGTCTTCCCCGGTCTGCTTATCGCCCTCTTCTTCGTGGCAGTCATCGTCGGGTGGTGCAAGATCAATCCGGCCGTCGGCCCCAAGGGCCCCGTCTTTTCCTGGAAAGATCGTTTGCAGGTGATCCCGGAAGTGGCGTGGGTTCTCATCGTCTTCCTGGTCATGGTAGTGGGTATCATGAAGGGTTTTTTCACGCCCACGGAAGCGGGGAGCATCGGTACCTGCATCATCCTCGTTATGACCCTTTTCAGGCGGGAACTTGATATAAAAGGGTACATGAAATCGGTTGTCGAATCCATCAGGACCGCGGTCATGGTTCTTGTCCTTATTACCAGCTCCACAGTGCTCAGCCATTTTATCGCGGTCACCAAGATACCCATGATCGCCGCCGACTGGATCTGCGCCCTGCCTATCAGCCCGGTGCTTATCGTAGTTATGATCGCGTTCATCTATCTTATCGGCGGCTCCTTTATCGATGACCTGGCATTCATGATTCTCGCGACACCCATTTTCTTTCCCGCCGTGATCAAGCTTGGCTTTGACCCCATCTGGTTCAGCATTGTCGTCGCGATTACCCAGATGATCGGCATGGTCCTGCCGCCGGTGGCAGTCTGTGTCTTTGTGGTGAAGCAGATTACCAAGGTCCCCATGTCGATCATTTACCAGGGTGTCTATCCATTCCTGATCAGTCTGGTGTTGGGCGCCGTCATGGTCTTTATTTTTCCCATGCTGGCCACGTGGCTCCCCAAGGTTCTCATGGGCTGATAGACTCGAGATTAGATTCGCCCGGAAGGAAACGGAAAGTGCAGCACAAGGCGCCGCACGAAGCGGCGCCGGGAAATTAAAAGGAAAGTCTAAAGAAATAATCACACAACAAGGGAGGCGGCTGTTATGAACACTGGTACGAAGAAAGGTATAATGTCGGGAATAAGGGTGCTCGATTTCGGGAGGGTCATATGTGCTCCCATGTGCGCCAGAAACTTCGCCGATATGGGAGCTGAAGTCATCAAGGTGGAAACGGGCGGCGGGGATTTCGTGCGCACCCATCCTCCCTTTTATAAGGGCGGTTCCTTCGGCGCCCTCTTTACCCAATATAACGCGGGCAAGAAGGCCATTTATCTGAACCTCCAGAAGCCCGAGGGCATCGAGCTGGCCAGGAAGCTGATCGCGGTCTCCGACGTGGTCATCGAGAATTTCCGTCCCGGCGTCTTTGACGAGATGGGCCTTGGATACGAGGAGCTCAAGAAACTGAATAAAGGGATCATCATGTGCTCCATCTCCGGCTTCGGGCAGCACAGCTCGGAGCGGGAGCGCATCGCCTATGCGGATATCATTCACGCCTACAGCGGCATGGAGTATATGGAGATGAGAATCATGGGAGAAGGTTCCGATCCTCCCGGTTTCGCCTATTCTTATGCGGATACCTACTCGGGATTGAACGCCACCATCTCGATCCTCGCGGCGCTCTTTCATCGCCAGCGTACAGGGGAAGGGCAATATATAGACCTTGCCCTTCTGGATTGCACCGTCGCAGCCAACGATTCCACCCTCCAGGGTTTTATCTTCTCCGAAGGCGCCATCGATAAGTCCAATATGCCGAAGCTTCCATTTCGCATGAAGGACGGGCACATGACCTTTTCGGCGATCCTTGCGTGGACGAAGCTCGCGCCGGCCATGGGTCGGCCCGAGCTGGCCGAGGACCCGCGGTTTATCACGGACGAGGTGAGGATGAAGCCGGAAAATGCGGCGGAGGTCCTGAAGATTGTAAAAGAATGGGCCAAGGACGTGACCCTTGCAGAAGCCGCAGTCCTGTTCGAGAAGTACGGGGTGCCGAATTCCAAGGTGAATTCCCTGGCCGATCTCTTAAATGCCCCCGTAGTCCACGAGCGCCAGATTGTCGTGGACGTGGAGGTGGAGCCCGGACAGCCCCCGGTCAAGGTCATGAACAGCGCCATACGGTTCAGCGATTTTCCCATGGTCCCCAGGGGGAGGCCACCGTACCTGGGCGAGCACAACTCGGAGGTCCTGAAAGAGATCCTCGGCATGAAAGACGAGGAAATTGAAAGGCTGTCGCAGGAAAAGGTGCTCCGCAGGGACCCGAAGGCCCCGAAATAACCCCTTCAGGTCGAAGAGGGGCAAGGTCCGACGCGAAACGCCGGACCTTGCC
>DASXUJ010000034.1 GCA_036504895.1 Syntrophorhabdaceae bacterium | reverse complement strand
CTGTACCATACGAGTATTCATCTGGCTACCTCCTTTTCTTTGTTCGTGGTGAAGACGATCACCACGATCTTTCTTAAGAAAGAGGGTAGCCTTTTTTTCTTTTCCCTGTACATTGTCTTTTATACATAGCATCTGAGGAGGTACGAGTTGGGTGGCTGAGTGCTCGACGAACCGTATTTCAGCGGGTAATGGGCGCAGCCGAAGCGGAGAGGATAAAGCCCTCCCGCCCCCGTGGCCCATGTCTCGTCGGGGACGGTGGTTACTTCTCAGGGATCAAAAGTAAAGGGCGTCCCGCCTGGCAGTTCTCTCACTTCCATCGTTCCGTCTCTTTCCACCGTAAGTATCCTTGTGATTGCCGGTTCCGAATCTTTATCAGGTCGCGCCTCGATGAGGTATTCGCCTTTGGCGAGATTATTGAACCGGTAGGACCCGTTCGCGGAAAGGGAGGCATGGTGAGTGATTCTCCCTTGGGCGTTCTTGAGTGTGACCATTGCATTCGCTCCCCATCCGGGAACGGCGCCGGATAGGGTATATTTGCCGGTGTCGATACACCGGGAGAGGCCTTTGGGGGTATCGGTGTTCATACTGTAGACGCCATAGCAGTAGACCTTGTTTTTCTGCAGGGAGGAATCAACCATGTGGGTACCGGCTCCCTGGTAGAGTACTATCCCGTCTTCCGGTGATTCGGGGAGGGTCGATTCCTTCCGCACTACCTGCACCCCGTCAAACCGGGGATGGGCGGTATTGGTCCACGTGAGGGAGACGCTCCCATTCCCGTAGGCAAGCTCAAAATCCGAGGGGGCCGGCAATTGGGTCGGAAGTATTCCCCGGTAGGAGGGGGAGCGCGTACCCCTGGAGACGGTCGCAGCCAGGTAGGTATTCGTCTCTCCCACGAGGAACTCTATTTTTGCATCCGCAATATTATCATAGGTAATCTTCTCGATGGTACCGTCAACGCGAGGGATGGTGAGAAAGACCTTCATGCTCGGGAAGCCTTTATATTTGGAGACCGATACACGGTACGTCTTTAAGCGGGAGAGGCTCAGGGACATTCCCAGGCCGTGGGCTCCTTCGATGATCTTACCCCTGGAGGGGGAGACGGTTCCTCCCGCTTCCAGAGAGACCGCCGCTCCTGAGACCCTTTCCGTAACCTTTGCCACCTCTCCGCCCACGATGAGGAGTTCCACGTGGTCGGGGTAACGCGGGAGCGCCGGGCGGGACGGACTGTTTGATGCGTCCTTTCTCATAGGGGCAAGGGCCTCATCGGCGGTGCCGTAGATATTCTGGGAGTCGCCGGCGAGAGAGAGATATTCGGGGACCTGGCCCAGGGTGTAGACCGGTCCGTAATCGGTTCCTTCTTTTACGCGGATGGTCTTGAACATGTTTCCGCCGGCTGCGGCGAAGGAGGCGGGGTAATCCGATGAATTCTCGACATACCACGAGAAATGGGAGCCATAGGGCTTGCCCCTGGTGGCGGGGTAAGGGTAGTTGTTGTCCCAAATGGTGTAGCGGGTGTGGCCGCCCCATTTGAGGACCTGGGTAATGGCGAGCTGATGGCCGCCTCCTCCGGCGAAGTAAATGCCCAAGGATACGGGCGTGCCCAACTGAATGGTGGAGATCACTTCAGTCTCGGCAAGGGATGAATCGAGCTTTGAGCTCGTGTCGTCGTCCCTGCCCACCCAGTTAGTGCTTGTGCCGCCCCCTGATCCGTTAAGAAAAGAACTCTGGCTCACGAAGTGGTAGAGCACCTTCTTTGCCGCCTGGGGGGTCCACTTGTCGACGCCGTTCCAGGTTTCCGGAGAATTATATATGGTGTTGGTGACAAATGGCTTGAAAGGGCTTTGCGCAATTTTCAGGACATCGTCCCAGTGGTTATCGATTTCGGCTTTCCACTGTGCCGTATCGAAATTCTTTCCATTCTTTCCGTCGGTGCCCCATGTGGCGCCCCCCTCATTGGTAAAGTCTGAAATGGCGCTGTTGGCAAGGCCATAGCAGAGACCGTTAGGCGTGCACTTCCCTGTTATGTTCATGTAGGCGCACCAGAGACCGTCTTTCTGGTCCGCCACGATGTAGTCGTCGACCACGTCCCCCGCCCTGTAGAAGTCGGTGGTGGTCTTGGTGGTAGTAAGGGCTTTCCATCTCGCGTTCTGAACCTGCCATGCCTGTTTCTTGAGATCGAAGGTGCTCCCGTAGACGGATATCTTCCCAAGCTCCTCTATCTCGTAACAGTTGTAAAGGTTTTTGGCGTCGCACGCGTAAACCACGGCGTCGGTGAGAGAGGCGGCCCTGGTGAAGGGTGCGGGAAGGGTGAATGATACGGAGTACCGTTTCGCGTTGGTGAGGCTCGTGGCATTCCCCACCATCTTGCACGAGGCCTGGGGAACCTCCACGGGCAGGAAGCCTGACCCCACCACCTTGAACTTGTACTTGCCGCATACTGTTGCATCTGCCCTCCCCCTATAGGAGACGTCCATCCAGAGAGTAAACTGGTTCGAGACAGTGCCCACGTTGGCCAGGTTGTGCTCGGCGGTCCGGAGAGGAGGCGGGTCCCAGAGAAAAGCGTGGTTTGGCAGGTCATTAGTCCCCGCTCTCCCATAACTATCCCCTACGATCTGCCCTAAGTTGTTGATACTGCGGCCATAGGTGTAGCTGCCCCCGAGACTGCCCAGGTCTTTCATGACGCCGTTTCTATAGATGAAGCCGCGGGCTTGGGGAAATCCGTAATGAAAGGTCACCCCTGCGACCTCTCCCGCGTCATTGATTGCGTATGCATAACTGCCATACCCTCCATTGGTGCCGAGATCGCGCATCTCGCCGTCGGAGTAGAGAAAGGCATGGTACTCACTGGAGGCGGTGGCGCTCATCCCTACGACCTGCCCGGCGTTGTTGATACCGTATGCAATAGAATAGTCACCCCCCAAATGGCCAAGGTCTTCCATGCCGCCGGTATAGCGAAAGGCGTGAACTCTGCCGGAGATTGTTCTGGTCACACCTGCCACCTGCCCCGCGTTATTGATGCCATATGCCTCGGTATTGCCGATTCCTCCGAGGTCGCCAAGGTCCCGCATGCCGCTGCCCGGCGTATAAAGAAAGGCGCGATGATATCCATTGGGGTCATCATTGTTGCCCATCCCCACGATTTGGCCGGAGTCGTTGATTCCGTAAGCGAAACTCCATGACCCTCCCAATAGGGTGCCGAGATCCCTCATGACCCCCCTTTCGTAAAGAAAGGCACGGTGATGAGCGACAGCGGGATCGCTATTGGGGAAAAAGGCGGTGCCTGCGATCTGCCCCTTATTATTGATGGCAGTTGCCCAGCTGGTCGTTGCTCCGGCCGGGGTGCCCAGGTTCTTCATGACCCCTTTCTCATAAAGAAACGCGCGGGTCTCGGTTGAATCAGTAAAAATATCACTCGATCCTGCGATCTGCCCCAAGTTGTTGATGGAGGCGCCCGAGCTTGAATACCCTCCCAAGGTGCCCAGGTCTTTCATGGTGCCGCCGGCCCATAAAGAGGCAGGCGAGACCGATGCCAGCAGGAGAATATAAGCGCAGAGGATCAGGCCTGTTTTTATCACATGTCTTTTTCGTTCACGAAGTCTTTTCAAGTGATTTCTCCTTATTGGGTGGGGAGAGAGGGCGGCCTTGAAGTAGGGCCTTCCAGCTCTGTTCCTATAACGCCATACCGACAATCTTAGTAAGATTTATTGTGCTTGAGGCTGCATGAAATTTCAAGCACAAAGTGCTTCGCCAGGTCCCGACAGGCACAATACATTGCGGGGGAAAGATATCGTCAGAGCCGCCATTAAAAGGTCCCCATTTTTCTTGCCAAACTTCGCAAAAAACCAATGTAGGCGGGCGTCTTTCGATATATCGGAAAATTATAAGCTCATCGAGAAGCTGAAAACAATGATCATAGTCAATAAACGAAAGAATATCTCACAGGGGATAAAGAACGTTGCTACTGCCTCCCGCTTTCTTGCTGCGAAACTCCTGGCAATAGGGGTCACATAGGGGCCCTTTACTTATTCACCTTCGTTCCTCTTCCATAATAGTGCGCTCTTCTCAACCCGGGAGGTCTCTTATGTTCCACGCTCTTGTAACTACGGAAACACCGACAGGGACGCGCTTAAAAACAGAAATCAAGATTTCCCAACCATCGAAAGAGAGTCGCCTCTCAGGAATCACCGCGAGCCAACGTCCCACTAGGGGCCCCCAACTGCCCCTGTCCTCTTGTCCGAAACAAATATGGGACCCTCTATTGTCCGCGCCTACCGATGCCTATCTGCATGAGGTCCTGACCGATGATGAGTCTTCCGGTGAAATTCCTCTTGGCTTGTCTGAGGTGCGATATCGGGGTGTTTCCCGGAACGATATGGTTGAGCACGAGGGTCTTCACCTGACAGCCCGCCGCCACGGCCCCCACGTCCTCGATGGTCGTGTGGGAGCTGAGCATGTGGGTATAGAGCGCGTATCCTTGATCTTCGGGGCCGGGGTTTTGGAACTTCTGGTCTACCCACGCCTTGTCGATGACCTCATGGACGAGTACGTCCGCGCCCTGGGCGAGGGTTTGGAGGTTGCCGTTCGTGTTGTGGCCCGTGTCGCCGGAGAAGACCACCGACCCGTCGAGCGTGTCGAACCGGAACGCGAAGGAAGGAAAGACCTGGTGATGGTCCACGAGGGTGGCCGTGACGCTCACGTTCCCGTCCTGGTATACGGGGAAGGGCGGGGTCACCGGGCAGGTGTTGTTGTCCACGCAGGGGATGGCAAAGGGCACGGGGATATCGGTCCCGATATCTTTCACATCCACGAGCTTAGTAAAATCGCGGTAGCCGTCGTCGAGGACGAGGTCGTTGACGGCCTGGGCATAGGCCTGCCAGATGATGCTCGTCATCTGCTTCGTGCCCGGGGTGGTGGTGATTTTTGCGGGAGTGGCGCTGTCCGTCGGGACGGGCTGATATGGTTGGCCCGTCCTGCTGTACTCGAGGGAGCCCCTGTTGCAGGGACCGAAGACGGGGAGGGCGCTGATCCCCGCCGGCTCACCATCGACCCCGCCCAGGCCCGCCCCCGCGCCGATAAGCAGAAAGGCCGGGTAATCGGATGTATGGTCCATATGGAGGTGGGTGAAGAAGAGGGCCTTCAGCTTCGTGAGAAAGGTGGTGGAGCCGTCCTCGATCATGGCGCCCCCGGGGGACCTCACGAACTTGCCGGTGCCGAAGGCCTCCACGAGCCGGTTCGTCGACCCCTGGCCGAGGTCGATGAGATAGATGGAGTCCCCCACCACGAGGGCCGACGAGGAGCTTGCCCGGTCGGAGCGGGGCCACCAGGAGACGCCGCCCATGGTGCCCAGGAGCACGAGCCGCGTGCGGTAATTGATCGGGGTGAGCAGGGCCTTCCCCCCGGGAGAGGATGCCGCAAGGGCCGCCCCGTCGAGTCCCGCCAGAAGTGGTCCCGCAGCGAGGGAAGCCCCCATGCCCTTAAGAAATGTCCGCCGCGAGATGCCGGAATTGACGAATTTTTTGATAAGAGACATGCGAACCTCCTCGGCTTTTTTGACGAGACTACCAAAAGGACGGAAAGAGTGTCAAGTTTTTCCTTCCTGCTCCCGGTGGAGACACGGGGGACATCCGTCAATAGTCTTGATACCGGGTGAACGGCGCACGTCACGGACCTCCTTAACTATTACATCTCAGGTTTTTTTACCCCCGATCTCAGGGAAGGCCCGATACCCCCGGCCGCCGGAAAAGGCTATCTTGTTCTCACACGACAGCAGACTCGCTTTATGGAAGACGTCAACGACGATTGGACCCGGCTCGCGGAAAAAGTCGCTTAAGGCGAATACGGGAAGGCGGCGGACTGCCGGTACACTTATTCTACTTTTATGGGGGTTGTATGCAGAAGATTTTAACGAACGTATTATTCATTCTCCTGATGGTATTCACCTTCGGGACGGCTTTGTCGTTTTACTTTCTCGACGACCGGCTGTAGGAAGTTTTTGCCGGATCATTGAACAATCCTTTTATTCCTCACTGCGCTGATTGAATGACAACCCTTTCTGCGCCTTTTCCGAAGAAATGATACCCCGAGCCTGCTTCGGCTGCGACGTTGAGTACCCTGTCGGCGTCGGTCACCATGACGCCGCCGATCAGGCTGACGCCTCTTCTGAAAAAGGCGCCGGGGAGCATGCTTGCGGTAGGACCGACCACGATGATCTCGGCCCCCGGCTTTCTCATTTCCAGAAGGCCTTCGAGGGTATCGTTGATAAGGGTTGTCCCCGTGATGACGAGCAAATCCGCTTTGGGAACTGCCTCAGACGCTTTTTCGAAAGGCACGAAGAACTCGAGCTCATCACCCTTGAGCGTTGACGGGTCCAGTTCGAGAATTGCAAAAGGCTTGCCTCGTTGCTTCAATGCCTTGATGGCCGGAACGAGGGCCCCTACCACGACGACAAACCCATCACCAGGAATAACCATTTCCTCGAGGGCGTCAATCCCGGTCCTGATTCTGTAGGTTTCAGGCGGTTGCCTTTTCCAGCACAGGGAAGAGAGGGCATTGAGAACGGCAATGGCCATCGTCTTTTTCAGGGGATTACCGCTGAACATCTCATCGAGGAACTGGACGGCTTTTTTCCCTTTAAGCCTCCCTGAAGAAGGCATGACCCGTGCCGAACTCGGGCAGCAGACCGCTTCCGGAATCGTCTTTATCGGGGTAAAGCACAGCCCCCCTTCACCGGTGTTCAATTTGACCCCCGTGAAAAAGAGCCCGATGACGGTCCTTTCTACTGTCAGTGTTTCCACGGTATTCCCCAGGGCGGTTGAAATCGCCTCCCGGGTCTCTTTAAGGATATCGCCCGGGCGAAAAGTAAGTTCCATACTACACCCTCCTTCGTGAATCAGCAGCATGCGTAACGCTGCCTGCCGTTGTCATCTTTGCCGGCGTCCCCGGTATTGTCCGCTAATACCCGGTATATAACGGGGACATTCTTCAACAATTCAGTACTCGCCCGTCAATATCAGTGTACCCCTATTCTCGTACCCCTATTCTCATACCCGGCGAAAATAATGTCAAATGATTCGCGGTTATTTTTAACGCATGGAGGTCGATATGCGAAGAGAAAGCATCGTGGGCTCTCTTCCAGTAAGAAGGGGAGAATGCTATCCTCAAAGCTTGCGGTTCTTGTCAATCCCACTTCGCGGTGGCGGGAGAGCTTTATCCTCGTAGCGCCTTGCGAGCACCATTGGGTCCCGCTCGGTGAGGAGAAACGCTCCGAAGGACAGCCACCCATGTTTGAGGAGTGGAACGACGAGTTGGGTGGCTGAGTGCCCGACAAGCCGTCTTTTAGCGGGTAATGGGCGCAGCCGAAGCGGAGAGGATAAAGCTCTCCCGCCACCGTGGCCCGGAGACTTGGCCGGGGACATGTCGCATCGGGTGACGACTTTGATGTTGCATCGGGGCACAAAGAGCAGTATTTTCCACACAGGGTCTACTATTATGAAGGCGACACAGGCAGAGGAGGGAATGTACCGTGATCAACCAAATCAGACGCAAAGACAGGCTGATGTCCGACAGTAAGGCAAAGGAGATTCTAATGAAAGGCGAATACGGGCTCCTTTCCACCGTATCTTCCGAGGGTGAGCCATACGGGGTCCCGCTGAATTACGCCTATTTCGGGGATGCCATTTATTTCCATTGCGCGAAAGAAGGGCATAAGCTGAGAAACATGGAGACCAACAATAAGGTATCTTTCTGTGTGGTGGCAAGAACCGAGGTGGTGCCGGTCAAGTTCACGTCGAAATATGAAAGCGTCATCGCCTTTGGCGAGGCATGGGAGATAACCGGGGATGAGAAACGGAGGGGGCTCCTGGAAATAGTAGAGAAATACTCTCCTGATTTTGTGAGGGAGGGCGAGGCATTGATTGAAAAAGTGGGCGAAAAAACCAGAGTATATAAAATAATGATCAGAGAAATTACCGGCAAAGAGAATAAGTAGGGATAAGGGCGGCGTCACGCTGTGGGCGAAAGGGATTGTAATACCCTATAAAAGTACATATGTTTCACATGTAAAGTATACGGAACAATCACCGGTTTTCATAGGCTCAACGGTCATTTCCTTACGTGAAGGGCCGGTAAGAAACAAAGAGGCGGCTGCCAGGCACCTCCAGCAGCAAAAAAGGAGGTGTGCCATGGCTTCAAAACGAGGGCTTCACGTTCTGATTGTAGACTGCGACAAATATATGGTGGAGGCCACCGTGGCCATGCTCGAACTCCTGGGCTGCACCGCGCGGGGCGAGACGCAGAGCTTGATGGCGTTGAGGGTCTTTTCCGACAACCCCGACAAATTCGACCTCGCCATCCTTGAGCCCGTAATGCCTGAGTTGATGGGGGTAGATCTCGCCGTGCGCCTGAAGCGCATACGGAGAGATTTCCCGGTCATGCTCTATTCAGGCTACATCGGCCTGTCTCTCGCAGAAACAATAGAGGCAGCAGGACTCGGGCAGGCCATTTTCAAACCTCTGGGGTTGCAGGAGATGAAAGAATCAATACAAGAGACAATGCGTCCGTCTTCGATCGGGGCTCAGGCACGTCTCACTTCCCCGCCTGGATGACGTTATAAAGCTTCTTTTTTCCGTTCGGGCCGAGGATGGTAATCGCGCCGGATCGACTCCTGCTTGTCGTGTCGGCTTGCACCGTATAGCTTACAGTCCCCGTCCCAGTGCCTCCGCCTGAGGTGATCGTGATCCAGTCCTTATCGGCAATAGCGGTCCATGTGCAGTTTCGGGGCGATATTGCTACTTCGAAGGTATAGGAGCCCCCGGTAACGCGGACCGATTGAGACGGCGGGGCAAAGTTCCCGATGATGCACGTTGCCCCCTTCTGGGTAATCGCGAAAGTGTTCTCCCCAATAAAGACGTTTCCCGCACGTTCGGAGGGGGAAGGATTGGCGGTTGCTGCCACTCTCACCCTTCCTTTATTGTGCTTCCACGGTAAGGGAGTCACCTTGATCCATGAAGAGTCCGAGGCTCTCACGGTGGGGGCGCCGCAGGCGATCCCTTTTCCGCCTATCCCCTTGATGCCGATGGTCGTAGCGCCTGCCCTGGGGGCAAAAGTCTTGGGATCGATAGGGGAAATGGTGTAGGCACAGGGAGAGAACAAGGCGGTAACGAAATTCGGCACCGTCATGTCGACCTCACAATTACCATTCCCCGTACATCCCTGCGACCAGCCGATGAACGTTGCGCCGTCACCTGCGGTGGCGGTGAGAGTCACGATTTCACCGGAAGGAAAAGCGGCGGTACACCTCTCTCCGCAGTCGATGCCGGAAGGGGTCGAGGTGACCGCGCCGTTGCCGGGTTTGGTGACGGTGAGGGTCTTCTGAATCCAGATAGGATTTGACCATGCCCTTAAGGAGTCGGAATCTCTCGTAACCCTCATACGGACATATTTATTTGGATGGAGAGGTTTATATGCCGCGGAAGTCGCATGACGCACGGTGTGCGCCGGAAGGCCGCCGGAAGTTATGAATTCTATTGTGGATGCATCAGGTGTCTCTATCACGACTTTCCCATTTACCACGGATACACTGGTAATGACCGCCCCTTCGGTGGCGTAGAAGTTCCCGCTGCGAAGGCTTGTCATAATGTCGGACGGAGTCAAGGAGTCCGCAAACACGTTGATCCAGTTTCTAATGCACAATGCGACGTTATGACAATCATCGGCCGCAAACCCCCACACCCTTCGTCCCAACGTCTCCAGAACCCAATCCCACCTGTCTTCCGAGTCCACCAGCGAATTCTTGATTTCAATTCCCGAATATCCCCATAAAGCGCGCAATTTATCGGTACTCCACAGCAAATGAGGATGGGCCATGATTGCGTACCCACCGTCGTTATTTATTTTATCCAGTATTTCCTGCGGTGGGTCATCGGCCGTGCGGACTTCGACCTTGGTGGGGTTCAGTGAAATGATATGGCCGGCGGCAAAAGACTCCTCCACGCCGTGCATGACAAGAAGACCCTCCACCACAGGCAGGGTAGTGAGGTAATTATGGTCGGTGATAAACAGAAAGTCATAGCCGGCTGCTTTATAACCCGCAGCAAGCGCTTCCGGCGTATTTACTCCGTCGGAATAGCATGTGTGCGCGTGGGTTTGCCCTTTATAGGAATTTACCGTGCTTTTGTAAGGGTTATGGAGCGAAAGAGGAGGGTCCGGTGAAGCATCTGCATCTGCATAGACTGCGTACAAGCCATAATCCTCTGTAAGGCCGGCTGCGGTGTGCCATAGAGCGCCATCATAGGAACCGATCAGGGCTGTCGATGTTCCGCCCCTTGCAAAACCGGCAATATACGTCATACTGGCCTGCCGGTCAACCATTACACCTATCCAATATGTAGAGCCACCCGCTAATACCGGATGTGTCCAGTAGGCTTTACTGATCTTTGTGTAAGTTGTCGATTCAAACGACACGGCGCCGCTGTCGGAATTGGCCACCAGTGTTCCCGGGCAATTATTGACCCCATCGTGGGTGTAGAGAGCGAACTTCACCGATGCGGCGGCACTTTTAAAATATCCGCCTATCTCGGAGACTGTTTTAAGCCCTGAACCGGGAACGACGAATTTCTGCACAGTTACCCGATCTTGTTCAAGGGTGCTATTGGAGGTGACGTACACTGCATCAGGCGAGGATAAGGTAAACCCATTTACCGTATGTGCGCTCGCCTTCCCCGCTCCAAACACAGGAAAACTCCCCAATAACATTGAGAGAAAAAGTGCATGGCAAAAAACAATCATACTTTTGGTTTTCCATGCACGCAGTGGGGTGCCCGGAAAACCGCACGGAATAAAACCACCCACGCAAGAATGGCCGATCAACGGCGGCGGCGACAGTTGTTTAAACGCACCAATCAATCTTTTCATGAGTCCCCTCTTGCAACGGATTTTACAGACCCCATCGGCGAAGCTGCGCAGCATGACCGCAAATTAATACTAAAATAATAACTATTCTACTGTACTCTAGTCATAATCACGGTCGATTCCAACCTTTATTATAGCTTCACCTCCGTATTGCAATAAAAATCTAATATTTTCCATAAGATTCGATAAATCAACACTAGTCTTGAAGGGTCCGTTCCAGGCAGAAACGATTACCTCGGGCTCGGTTCACCCGGTGCTTGAGAAGAGGTGAGGAAGATCCCGGGAATGGCATCGGGCCTCGCGCCGGTCATGATTATGTCTTGAAAAGAGGAAGAGAAATATCGTATAGAAATCAGACGGTGAAGATCGATTTCCATACCCACATTTATCCCGATCATGTTGCACTTGGTACAGTCACCGCGGTGTGTGAGCGGTCAGGGATCGATGCCTATACGGACGGCACCCTGGAGGGGCTGAAAAGGTCCATGGCGTCTGCCGGGATCGATCTTTCCGTCGTGGCGGCGGTGGCGACGAGGCCGGAACAGGTTCCATCCATACAGCGGTTTCTCGCCGCCATCCGGCAACGGGGCATTGAAGCGCTGGCCGCCATGCACCCCGCCGATCCCCTGAGCCCCGATCAGATGAAGATACTGAAGCGTGAAGGGTTTCGGGGCTTCAAGCTTCACCCTGATTATCAGGATTTTTTTGTCGATGATCCCCGTATGTATCCTTTATATGAATCGGTGGCGGCAGAAGACATGTTCATTCTTTTCCATGCAGGGATGGATAGGGGCCTTCCCGACCCGGTCCATGCCACGCCGAAGCGTCTGGCCGCGGTGCACGAGGCCGTCCCGGAACTCTGTATGGTTATTGCCCATCTGGGAGGAGAAGAGGCCTACGAGGAAACAATGCTCCATTTGCTGGGGCGGGACCTTTACCTGGACACGTCATTCGTTCTGCGTAAGATGCCGGGGAAGTTCCGGGAACGCATCCTCAGGGAACACCCTGCAGAACGCCTGCTCTTTGCGTCGGACAGCCCATGGACAGATCAGGGGGAAGAACTCCGGTTTTTTCTCCAATTGCCCTTTCTCACGGACGAGAACAAGGAGAAAATCTGTTTTTCCAATGCGGCACGGCTGTTGGGCCTGGAGCCCTACGTACCGGTGGGGTGACCCCGACCGCGAGCTTCCCCACTTAGAGTCGTCTCCCCATGGGGCAGCCCGGGAGCGTCCCAGACAAAGGTTTCATTGGTAGATCGAAGGCGGCATAGGCGTCAGACACCATGCTTCCCTGATTTTGCAAAGTCGTGCAAGCATCTCTTTGTACTCTTTATTAATCGCCGATCTTTCCGTGAGGCCGAAAAGCTGGATGAAGTATCCATGTGGTCCGGGCATTATCACAAAAGGGTACATGCCGCCGGGTTTCCCGCCCCCGATAGCTTCATTGGATACATTGGGGGCGTAATACATGACGTGTGGAATGTTAAGGGTGAGGACACTGTCGTCTTCTTCCGGGTTTACATAGGTTCTCAGCACCGGCGACAGCATATAGGAGATACCGGCCCGCTCCGGCGCTTGATAGTATCCTGATTTGTAACGGTCTTTGATGATTTTCTTTAGCTCCCCGGGAGGAGTGCCTTTGGCCTGCATCTCTGCCGCGTCAAAGAAGACCCGCATCTGTGCCCCCGCACCCGCGTTATCGAAGAAAATCGGGTAGAGAATATCATCTCTATATTGCGTGAAGGGCCAGGCTCCCCTGAACGTATCATCGCCGGTCCGGGCAACAAAGGCGTGAAATCCATTAGTACCCTTGCGGGCAACTTCGAAGCCCTTATCAGGGTTTAAAGTATATACTGTCGCATTGGCCCTCAGGTGCGGCGGCAGCGCGCTCAGCGACAGTTGGATCTCCAGGTCCTGCGGCAAGGGCTCGATCTTCTTCATCGCCTCGCGCCCCTGTGTATCTTCCGCGCTTAGTGCTGCTGCGAGCGAGAATATCAGACCTATGATTACCGGAACAATTGCATGAACCTTTCGCATCTTGACCTCCTCTATATGATGGCGCTTTCAAGGACCCGGAAGGTTCCATATAGGGCGTTAATTCGGGTCTCGGTCGGACAAATGAGAGTCTCGTCTGAGAACGCCGTTTGGCCCTCACGATTCAATTCTAAGGCGGCAATCACAAATTATCAATTTCCACACTGATGGATGAAATGGAGTGAAACCATCATCTGAGGCGGACCGAAACTATTTTTTAGCAAATGACCGGGCTTTCGGGATCGACCATGGACCGTGGTGCTCACGCAGGCAAATGGTGACCGTAAGGTCTCTCTGCCTGCCTGCGCCGAAGGGCGGTTCAAAAACCCGCATCTTTGCGGTAGAACTTGACGATGCCCCCGATTTCGATGATAAACTCAAGTAATTGAAGGCCCCGGCGCGGATATACCCTCGATACCCTTAGATGCCAACACTTCCCGTAAGAAAACTATATATCGGTTTGATTACGATGCTTCTTGCTCTTGTCGCCATAAGCCCCTTTCCGACAAGATAACAGACCAGGCATCCTGATCGATTCAATTCCCAATTTGATGCATTTTTAAGCTGATAAGAGAAGAGAAAGCAGGGGAGTTTTTTTCGGAAAAGAAGTCAGAAATATGCTATCTTCAAAATTTACTGCCTTTCTCGATCCAGCTTCAGAGTGGCCGGGAGGGCGTTATTCTCGCGGCGCCTTGCGAGCACCGTCGGGACCCGCTCGGGGAGGAGAAACGCTCCGAAGGACAGTCACCCCTGTTCGAGGAGGTACGACGAGTTAGGTGGCGGGTGGCGGGGCGGCCTTCGAAAATAGACCGGGTGCAGCAAGGAGGAGGCTTCGGAGCCAAAAGTAGGCGCTTCAAGCGGCGTACAAGGAAGGACGCCGAGGAGCTGACGACGAAGATAAGCCCGGTATATTGAAGAACGTCGCTCCGCCACGAGTGCCCGACGAACCGTCTTTTAGCGGGTGACGGGCGCAGCCGAAGCGGAGAGGTTAAGTCCCTCCCGCCGCCGTGGCCCCAGACTTACAAGACCGCTTGAGATCAGCCGATTCGCATTGATTTCCGAGGAGGTGACAGAAAACCCCCTAGAGGTTAATATTTCTCAACTTCCGCTCGGCGATCACCGCTTCTTCGGATTTGGGATAGAGCTCTATTACCTTTTTGAGGATGGTTACGGAGCTTTTTTTGTCTTTCAGGCCGAGGAAGGCGTCTGCCTGGGAGAGGAGCGCCTTGGGGGCCATATCGGTTTTCGGGTACTTGTCGAGGAGGTCCTGGAAACTGACGATGGCCTTGTCATAATCCCGCTGCATCATGTAGGATTCTCCAAGCCAGAATAAGGCGTTCGGTGCGAGGGTTGATTTGGGGTAGGCGTCCACAAAGGCGGTGAATTTCTGGATTGCGTCCTTATACATGCCTTTCTGGAATGTGTCGAATGCATCTTTGTAAGGGGCCTCGGCTGATGCGTCCACCACCTGGGGTGCCGCCCTGGGCGTCATGCTCATCCCGCCGCCTCCTTTCTTGAGGGCGGCGATCTCCTTCTTCGTATCTTTCCAGTACGTGTCGAGCTGGTGCTGCAACTCGTCCACTTTCCCGAGGACCGATTTATACTTGTCTTCCTTCTCGTCGGTCGACGCGCTGACGGTGAGCATCTGTTTCCGGATATTGTCGATATCCGTGTTGAGGGATGCGATCTTGCGGCTCGTCTCCGTCTTGAATTGTCCCAGCTCCTGGTCCGTCATCATGACGTGCCTGCGCAGCTGGTCCGTCTCGGAAGAAGATGCGCAGCCTGCCAAGAGAAAAAGAACGCCTGCGATCGCGAATCGTTTCATGTTCTCACCCCTTTTGTTCTATGTTGAGATGGGCGCGCCTGTTCTTCGCAAACGCCTCTTCGGAATGTCCGGGATCGATGGGTGCTTCCTTGCCGAAGGATACTGCCTTGATCCGCTTCTCATCGACGCCGGCCTTTACGAGATAATCCTTTACGACCTCGGCCCTCTTCTGGCCGAGCATGAGGTTATATTCCTGGGTCCCCCTCTCGTCGCAGTGGCCTTCCACCGTGACGCCGACGGTCCTGTTCTCGGAGAGCCATTTGCCGATATCCCTCAGGCGGGGGATATCATCGGCCTTGACGGAATAGCTGTCGTAATCGAAGCGGATGTCCTTGAAGAGGGCGGACTTCGCGTCCTGGTCGAGCTTCTCCTGACGCAACCTCTGAAGCCTTTCCCTTTCCGCCCTTGTGGCCAGGTCCTCCTCGGAGATGCCTCTCTCCCTGCCCCTTTCCTTGTCCCCCGCCCCGGCTGCTCCCTGGTCCGGCGAGGTGGTAACCGCCGCCCGCTCCGGCATGACCGTTTTGGGTGCGCAGCCGAAGACTCCGTAAAGCATCAGGGGAATGAGTAACAGTGAAAGATATTTCATGGAAAATCCCTCCTTAGGGGCTGTGGGCGGCTTTAACGAACGTTATGGGCCGCGTCACGGCATGAATTTAGGCTGGTCCTCGTTGCCGTTCAGGAGCTTGAGGACCCTCTGGTTTTCGCCGTTGAAGAGCATGAGGTTGATCGTTGACCTGCTCCCGTTCTTGCTCGAATAGATGATATACCTGCCGCAGGGGGAAAAGCTCGGGGAATCGTTCACCGCGCCGTTTCCGTTCGTGAGGACCCTCTGGTTCGAGCCGTCCGCATTCATGATGCAGATCTCGAAGGAGCCGTCCATCTTGGAGACGAAGGCGATGAGGTCTCCCTTCGGGGAAAAGGCGGGTGCGGAATTATAATTGCCCGAATAGGTGAGCCTCTTGATCTCGCCGCTCGCCATATCCCTCGTGAAGATCTGGGCGGAGCCGTACATGTCGGAGACGAAAGCCATCTTCGACCCGTCGGGCGAGAAGGAAGGAGAGGCGAGGATGCCCTCCTTTCTGAGGATCTGCTTCTTCCCCCCGTTCGTCACATCAAGCGCATAAATGGTCGAGTACCTTCCCGAGGTGTGGGAAAAGCCGAGGGTGCTCTTGTTGATCCAGTAGGTGCCCAGCTTCATTCCATCGTCCTTGTCCGACCTTACC
This sequence comes from Syntrophorhabdaceae bacterium, assembly GCA_036504895.1. Taxonomy (NCBI): domain Bacteria; kingdom Pseudomonadati; phylum Thermodesulfobacteriota; class Syntrophorhabdia; order Syntrophorhabdales; family Syntrophorhabdaceae; species Syntrophorhabdaceae bacterium. The sequence goes on along the minus strand of DASXUJ010000034.1, from coordinate 1,671 downwards.
TCCCGGTTTCCCTGGATGTCCACCACGTAGAGGTTCGGCCTCCCATCCTTATAAGACGTAAAAGAGAGGAATTTTCCTTCAGGGGATACGGATGGCGAGAGGGTGATGCTCTTGTAGGCCGTCAGTTTTTTCGGGCCGGCGCCGTCGATGTCTGCCGTATACAGCTCCTTGTGGTACCTCGTGCCCGCGACAAAGAGGATGCGTGAGCTCATGATGCCCTTTTCGCCCGTCACCGCCAGCACGATCTCGTCGGCAAGCTTGTGGACCATTCCTCTCCATGCGTCCTTGCCCCCCTTATATCTCTTGGCGAAGAGGAAGTTCCCATCGATGGTGTCGTAGAGCCAGGCCTCGAGGCTAAGCTCGCCGTCTTTCTCCTGGACCCTCGCCTTGCAGAGCAGCTCGACGCCGATGGAGCGCCAGTTATTGAACCTGATCTCGCTTTTTTCGACCCCTTCACCGGAGAGCTCCTTGTCGAAAAGGGATGGCGGCGCCACAATAAAAAATCCTGAAAGGTCGAGGTCTTTGTTGAGGAGGTCGGACATCTGCGCTCCGGCAGACGACTCCCCTTTAAATCCGGGGACCGCTACGGTGACCTTTTTGAATTTTGCTCCCACGATATCAATATAAGGCTTTGCTTCCGCCACGGAACAGGCGATCAGAAGGAGGAGCCCTGCGAGGGCCCATCTAAGACTTTTCATGTTTTCTCCATTTTTCTAAAATATCCATAAAGGCCTTTACCTGGGGCAAAGGGGTCTTTCCTTTCTTGGTGACCATGTAAAAAGAGCGGCGTATCTCGGGCAGCCCCTCCACGCGCACCACCTTGAGCTCCTTGTGGGCAAGCTCGTCCCCTATGGCCATGCGCGAGATGTAGGTGAGTCCCATCCCCCCTTTTACCGCCTCTTTTATGGCCTGGGTGCTCGAAAGCTCCGCCACGGTCTTCAGCCCGTCCTGGGACGAGGAAAACCTGGCCATGGCGAGATCGAAGGCATTGCGCGTGCCGGAGCCGGGCTCCCGGGCGATGAGGGGATAATCCTTAAGGGAGGCCAGGGGAATCGTATCGGGATAATCTTTCGGAGCGGCGATCACGATGGTGTCATCGATGATCTTCTTATAGTCTATCTTCCGTGTGTCGTCCTTTGCGCCCACGAAACCGATGTCGATCTCACCGAGATCGGTCATGTTGAGCACGTCCTTCGAGTCGGAGATGAGGAGCCTGAGCTGAATGCCCTCGTACTGGCGGTTAAAGAGGCCGAGGAGCCGGGGGAGCATATAGGTGCCGGGAATCGTGCTCGCCCCCAGGAGCATGGTGCCTTTTTTCAAGCCCCGGAAGGCGTCTATGGCATCGATCGTCTCTTTCTTGAGGGCCATGAATTCGATGGCGTACTTGAGGAGGATCTCTCCCGCTTTCGTGAGAACCACGCTCCGTTTTGTCCGGTCGATGAGCTTCACCTCGAAGAACCTCTCGAGATCGACAATCTGTTTGCTCACGGTGGGCTGGGTAAGGTAGAGCATCTCCGCGGCCTTGGTAAAGCTTTTCAGCTCCGCGATCCTTACGAAAGTCTCCAAGTGGCGTAAATCCATAATGAAAGGATATTATATCACCTATGGCAATTCAAGTAAAATGAAGTCCGGAGCGGAGCGGCGGAGGGGGTATGGCCTGTCCCCTCTCCG
>DASXUJ010000033.1 GCA_036504895.1 Syntrophorhabdaceae bacterium | reverse complement strand
GCTCGGGATATCACTAGGTCGAATCGCTATCCTAGTTGATGAGCTACTCAAGATGAAGGTAAGGGTCATCTGCGTCAAGGAAAACATTACTCTATATGGAAGCTCAGACATCCAGACGAAAGTGATGATTGCGATGTTTTCGCTCTTCGCTGAGATTGAGCGGGATTTGATTTCTGAGAGAACGAAGGAAGGCCTATCCAGGGCACGGGCCGAAGGCAAGCTCTTGGGAAGGCCCAGGGGAACGAAGGGGAAGAGCAAGCTTGACGGTAAGGAGAAGGAAATAAAAGAATATCTTGCAAAGGGGGTGAACCGCGCGAACATTGCTAGAATATATGGGCTGAGTTTCCCAGCATTGAACAACTTTATAAAGACACGGGGACTGCGATAACGAGTCCCGCCAAATGAAATTGATTTCACTATGGGGTAACTGTCGGTGAAAACGCTTATTGGGGGCCCCATAGGGGGCATAGATATATAACTAACTGGTAGGGCAGAGGGGTCGGTCAGCCCCTGACACGAGACATCTGGTGAGCAGTAAACCATTAACCTGAAACACTTTAGCTGGGCTGTATGGTGGCTGTTTACCTTCCTCCACTGTTCTACCGTGTGACCTTCTCAGCAGCATCCCATGAAGGATATCACTCACGTATCTCCTAAAGTGCTTTAAAGGACTCGAATCAGGATTCTTGTTAGTCTTCTGAGACGCTCGGGTCGGCACATCACTTGCACATTACCCAGCGGCGGGGAAGGAGCAGCCCGATGCGGGCACGGTATGATGAAGATACGGCTGAAAAGGCATATCTTGCATGGAAGGAATGCGGCCATAACGCCAGAAAGGCGGCGCGGCGCCTCGCGGCAGAGGGGCTTGTCATACACAGGAATACGATCTCTGCATGGAGAGACAGATGCGGCTGGAAGAGGCGCGCCCTGAGAGAACAGAAACAGGATAGGACAGTGAAAGAAGCGAACAGGGATGATACCGGTCTTATCGCAGGTCTTGAAGCGCAGAGAAAGCGGTATGAGGGGTTCTTCGGAACCTTGGGGCCTACGGCGATTGACGTCCAGGCCACCTATGCCTACACCGCCATCGTGAAAGCCATCGCAGACGTTCATAAAAAGATGGACCCGGACGTGTATTCCGCGGCCGCGTAGCCATGGAGGTGTTCGTAAATTCCATTCGCGCGAGGGGCGAAACCCTCGATAAGGCGTTCGTCCGTCAGGTCTTCGAACTGACAGATGAGTTTGTTTGAGGAGATAAAACCCCAATAATTCCGCGAAAACGAAACGACACCCCCCCCTCCCCCCCATGGTGACTCACAAGAGGCACAAACCGGGAGGACCAGCGGGACGTTCTCAAAAATTAGAAGCAATTGAACATCGTACGTCACTCCTAGTGTTTTCGCAGAAAAACAACGGGGTCACCTCTGACGATGGATAAAAAGGGAGATATGGTGAATGAATCGAAACGAGCCAGCGGGATGTTCTTAAGAAATCAAAAGCAATTGAACGCCGCGCGCCACCGGTAGTGTTTTCTCTGAAAGGCAAACGGGGTCACCCCTGACCATGGATAAATAGGGAGTACGGTGAATGAATACAAACGAGGTAGTGCCGCGGCGACCATTTAATGTGATACCTTTGGAGCCGCCCGCTCTGGAAGAAAGAACCATAGGGGACGTTGGTTCAAAGTGAACTTATTCTTGACACCAGTCGCCTTTGTCAGTATCCTTCCACCATGCCCCGCCATGCCCGCCTTGATAGCCCCGGTATGCTCCACCATGTCATCGCCCGGGGTCTGCCGGGAACTAGGATTTTTACGGCAAAGAGGGACAAGGAGGATTTTCTCCACCGCATCGCCGGGTTGTGTGAGACGGACGCCATTGCCGTTTATGCATGGGCTCTTATGGATACCCACGTTCATCTCCTCGTCCGTACCGGAAGAGCGCCCCTCTCCTCGAGCATGAGAAAGCTTCTCACGGGCTTTGTCGTCACCTTCAATAAAAGGCATAACCGCTACGGCCATCTCTTTCAAAACCGATACAAGTCCATCGTATGCGAGGACGACCCCTATCTTCTGCAGCTCACCCGCTATATCCATCTGAACCCAATAAGAGCAGGCCTCGTCAAAGATGTGGCGGAACTCGATTCCTATGCCTTCACCGGACACACCGTTATCATGGGGAAAGCCTCCCGCCCATGGCAGGACACAAATACGATCCTCGCCTATTTCGGCACGAAAGGGATAGACGGTTATCGCCGTTTTGTGGAAGGGGGCATAGACATGAACCCCGATCTCTCAGGGGGCGGACTCACCCGGAGCGCAGGGGGTGTCCGGGAAGTTGCCTCCCTGCGTAAGCAAAGGGAGCCGATGGCGTCCGATGAGCGCATCCTTGGAAGCGGAGCCTTTGTTCAGTCCATCCTTGCCGAAAACGAGAAGGATCACGATTCCAGCCTCGCCCTGAGAGCATCGGTACCCGACCTCTCCACTCTCGCCCGTCTCGTCGCTCACAAAGAGAAAGTAGATCCGGAAGAACTCCTCTCATGTAGCAGGAAAAGACCCCTTGTCCACGCCCGGCGTATCCTCTGTCGCATCGCAGTCAGAAAGCTCCGTTATACCGGCGCATCAGTAGCCCGCTTCCTGGGCCTGAGTACCTCGCTAGTAAATCGCATGGCGAATGAAAAGGGGGAGGATGATTTCGACGAATACTTTCAAAGTTCACTTTGAACCAACGTCCCCTAAATCCTGACCTTGTTCACGATAGTCTCTTTGGCAAAAAAGAGAATTTAAATGTTCAAATAAACCATTTTATTTATAAAGATTGACAAATCTAAACTAAGGAGAGAAAATAGAGAAATCACCACTCATGGGAATACGGCCCTCAACGAATTCTTTCGGCAACATAAGCTGAAAGAAAAGAGAACTGCATCACGTGCTGATCTTGATTCTAACCAGGAGGATCTTATCTATATGAAGCCATCGTGTAAAACTCTTTCTCTTCTTTCTATTGCTATTCTCTCAAGCATATTGTTAACTGCTTTTTTACCTTCGAATGCGCACGCCGGAATTTTCGACTGGGCCTCTGGAAATTCAAGAAGTAAACCTGAAAGAACAGTATCTTCTTATGAAGGAGTCGGAAGGGAATGGGGAAAAGCCCTAAAGAACCTCAGACCAAACGAACCTCTAAACCAGGAGTTTGTGGGCAGGCTCATAGATCCCTCCGACATCGACTTTTTCAATGTCCATTCGGATTTAAAGGAAGCTTTCAAAAAAGGTTTTCGCATGGGATTCGAGGATCGAACAGCTGATCTTGTTTTGGGTCCACATCTGACGGCAGCCGCGGGACGCGTGGGTTACGACACGTCCAGCAGATTTGTGAAAGTCATAACTGATTTCGAAGTTGGCTGGGCAGCCACGCTGAAATACGCCGTGGATGTATTCATCGTCCTTATTTCGGAAGGATCGCAAGCAGACAGGGAAACTTTCATATATAATTTTATGAAAGTATATGGTGACAAATATAATAGCACGCAAGCAATTCTAAAGGGTCGAACTGTTATGACCCAAATGTCTGATGGCGGAACCTTATTGTACCTTGACTACAGCAAGGGCAAAGTTCTGGGGGCCCTTGATATACCCAGTGCGACGGCATTGAAGACAGAAATTTACCGGCAAACTTTTAAAGTGATGGGCGACGAGTGGGGAAGACGGTTCAGCACCAACTTGATCCGAAGGGATGATTTAATAGATTTATTGAGAAGATGCAAGACTGCGCTCACTGAGATCGAAGGAAACAATAATTTGGGGATTATATATGATGCCTTTAATAGAAGCTATGGCACTGATGCTCATAATGTATTCCAGGAACTTGTGAAGGCGGCCGGATATAGAGAAACACCAGTGCCATATTCGATCACGCCCGTGTCGGTTACAACATCTGTCACGGCCGAAGATCCTGTCGTGAAGCCGACACCGAAGAAGCGTAAACAAAGATAAGCGCAATCGATAGCAGCAACTATCATCGAAATATAAACTTCCCCATCTATGTCTCTGTGCGGATTCCCCGTTCCCTTGTCGGAAACGGGGAATCCGCACTTTTATTTTTTAGTCCTTCCCGCGCCAGTTCCACAATTTTCATAAATGCCGTAGGATTGTTGATGATGTTGCACCTGTCCTTGATCTCTACCAGGAACGGGGCCTCACGGGGGGCATAGATATATGACTAACTGGCGCAGAGCGAGAACATCCCTGCCACCAGGCCAAAGCACACAGTCATCCATGGGTCCATTGGCAAGGCCTTTCCTGCGACGACTATTTAAATGTGAGCCACTGGGGACATCCTATATTCCTGACACTGTTCTACCGTGTGACCTTCTCAGCAGCATCCCATGAAGGATATCACTCCCGTATCTTCTAAAGTGCTTTAAAGGACTCGAGCCAGGATTCTTGTTAGTCTTCTGAGACGCTCGGGTCGGCACATCCCTTGAACATTACCCGGCGGCGGGGAAGGAGGAGCGGCCAGATGCGGGCACGGTACGATGAAGAGACGGGTGAAAAGGCATATCTTGCATGGAAGGAATGCGGCCATAACGCCAGGAAGGCGGCGCGGCGCCTCGCGGCAGAGGGGCTTGTCATACACAGGAATACGATCTCGGCATGGAGAGACAGATGCGGCTGGAAGATTCGCGCCTTAAGAGAACAGAAAGAGGAGACGACAGTGAAAGAAGCGAACAGGGGTGATACCGGGCTTATCGCAGGCCTTGAAGCGAGAGAGGAAGCGGTATGAGGGTTTCTTCGGAACCCTGGGGCCTACGGCGATTGACGTCCAGGCCACCTATGCCTACACCGCCCTCGTCAAGGCCATCGCAGACGTGCATAAAAAGATGGACCCGCACGTGTATTCCGCGGCCGCGGTAGCCATGGAGGTGTTCGTAAATTCCATTCGCGCGAGGGGCGAAACCCTCGATAAGGCGTTCGTCCGTCAGGTCTTCGAACTGACAGATGATTTTTTTGAGGAGATAAAACCCCAATAATTCCGCGAAAACGAAACGACACCCCCCCTCCCCCCCATGGTGACTCACAAGAGGCACAAACCGGGAGGACCAGCGGGACGTTCTCAAAAATTAGAAGCCATTGAACGTCGTACGTCACCGGAACTATTTTCTCGGAAACAAACGGGGTCACCCGTGACGATGGATAAGAAGTGAGATACGGTGAATAAACGAAAACGAGGCAGTGCCGCGGCGACCATTTAATGTGATACCTTTGGAGCGGCCTGCTGTGGAGGGTGGAATTGGCCGGAAGGTCCATATGTGGTGCCAGCCAACAGTGGGCGCTTTAAGCGGCGAGCAAGGAGGACCGCAGCCAAAAGCGGGTGCCTTAGGCAGCGTATATTGATACGTCGAAGGGCACCGGCGGAGCATGGCGCCGCAGATGGGCCTTTTGTGTCAATTCCACCCTCCCGGCTAGAGCGAGCGCTGTGGCTCCAAACAGGAAACCCTTCAACCTTCTTTACGCCTCACATGCCTCGCGAGAATGCTCTTGTTGAATTTAGCCTGAGGAGGAGCCGGAATGGCTTCAGTTGAAATCCTCCGCCATCCGCCTTATAATCTGCAGCGACAGCGACTAAAGGGGGGCTTATGCGGTTTTCGGATATGATTTATGAGCGGCCGGATTTCGATAGACTGGAATCTGATTTCCGTCAGAAGATTGATTTATTTACAAATTCAGAAAGTATCGAGACACAAGCCGGCATCATCAAGGAGATTAATGTCATCCGCGAGGACGTGGAGACTGCCATGAGTATTGCCCGGATACGGCAGACCATCGACACCCGGGATGCTTTTTACGATGGCGAAGCCTCGTTTCTTGATGAAAACTCTCCCCGCTATCAGGCCCTGATCGACGAATATTACCGCGCCCTTACTACTTCCCGCTTCCGGGAGGGGTTGGAGAAGTACTTTGGAACGTACCTTTTTGATCTGGCCGAAGCCGCGCAGAAGACCTTTATTCCTGAGATTATGGAAGACCTCTCCGAGGAGAACCGCCTCTCCACGGAATATATGAAGCTTCTCGCCTCGGCGGAGATCGAATTCGACGGAAAGAAGATGAATCTCTCGGGGCTTGGGCCTTATAGGGAGTCATCGGACCGGGAGATCCGCCGGTCGGCTTCGGAGGCCTATTTCGGATTTCTTGGCGGAAACCGCGAAAAGCTGGATTCGATCTACGATAGCCTGGTTTCCGTCCGGAACCGGATGGCTATTAAACTGGGCTTCAAGAATTTCATTCCCCTCGCCTATCTCAGGATGTCCCGGCTTGACTACGATGAAAATATGGTCCGGGATTACCGCAACGCGATCCTCACGACCATTGCGCCAATTGCCAATAGACTGCGGGAAGAGCAGAGGAGCCGCCTTGATCTGGAGCACCTTTATTATTACGACCTGCCCTTCCGTTTTAAAAACGGTAATCCCAAACCCCAGGGAAGCGCAACGCAGATTATCGGGGAAGGCAGGGAGATGTACCATGCCCTCTCGAAGGAGACAGGGGAATTTATCGACCGCATGCTGAACGAAGGACTTATGGACCTGGAAAACCGTCCGGGCAAGGCCGGCGGCGGTTACTGCTCCTGGATACCGAAATATAAGGCCCCCTTTATCTTCTCCAATTTCAACGGCACATCGGGCGATGTGGACGTCCTGACCCACGAGGCGGGACACGCGTTTCAGGCACACATGAGCAAGGATTTCGAGGTCCCCGAATACGTCTGGCCCACCATGGAGGCCGCCGAGATCCATTCGATGAGCATGGAATTCATCACCTGGCCCTGGATGGACCGCTTCTTCGGCCCCGAGGCCGACAAATACCGCTTCATGCACCTTTCGGACGCGCTCCTGTTCATCCCTTACGGCGCCTTGGTGGACGAATTCCAGCACGTCGTCTATGAAAACCCGGGATTGTCGCCGGCCGAGCGGTTTGCCGCATGGCGCGAGCTGGAACGAAAATACCTGCCCTACCGTGATTTTTCCGGGAATGCCTATCTTGAAGAAGGCGGGTTCTGGCAGTGTCAGCGCCATATCTATGAATCGCCTTTCTATTACATCGATTACACCCTGGCCCAGGTCTGCGCCATCCAGTATTGGGACAAGTTCAAGGAAGACCGCGGATCGGCGTGGCCGGATTATCTCAAGCTCTGCAAGGCAGGTGGAAGCGCCCCATTCCTGGAACTGGTGAAGATCGGCGGATTGGAATCGCCCTTCGATCCCGGCGTGCTGGAAAAGACCGTAGAGCCGGTAAAGGAATGGTTGTCAAAAATCGATACATCCGGTTTTTAAGTAAAATCGATTCTCCTACTGAATTTGATTCCCGTTAAAGAATACCTCCATGCGGTCGATGCCATACATGAAGTTCCGGATGTGACGCGTGCCCGACTTGCGATAGACGGGCTTGAATTCCAGCACGTTTCGCGTGCCTTCCTCGACTCCTATCCTGAGGTGCGTACAACACGTTTCCTCCGGAAGACCGAGGAAGATGCTCTTTTCGCCCTTTTTCAGTCTCAGCCGTTTCTCGACCACGTATTTCACTCCTGAACCTGCCTCCGGGTCTTCGGAGAGCTTCCCCGTCTTCGGGACAACATCATCCCTGGGGTCCACTTCCCAGATGACCGCCTGCCCGTCGACATTGAAGACAATGTCGTAGCCGGGGCTTCCATGGCCGTCCTTTATCCACCATAAAGGGTGCTCTCCCGAATGAGTCTTTATGGATACCTTGACTACAAGGTCGCCATCTCCCGGGGCCGGCGCCGTCAATCCGTCGGCCTCTCTAAAAATGTCGGTGCGTACGCTTTGGGATTGGAGTATTATCCGCTCCGATGTGGTCGAACAGCCAACCATCGCAAAGCCCGTAAGAATCATAAAAAGTATTCCCTTGGCACGCGTGTTCATAGTCTTTTCTCCTTTATCAACCTTCGTTCCCTCTAATCGTTTCCACGCCTTTCCCATCCCCGAATTTTAAATAGAGCGACGGCAGCACGACCATATTGAGAAGGGTCGAGCTGAGAAGCCCACCCAATATCACGATCGCCAGGGGCGACAAGATCTCGTTACCCGGTTTATCCGCGGCTACGGCAAAGGGGACGAGGGCAAGACCCGCGGCCAGGGCCGTCATGATGACAGGGCGCAGCCGTTCCATCGATCCCTGGAATACGGCGTCTCTCAAATTCCTTCCCTCCTCCGTCATAAGATGCCGGTAATGAGATACGAGGAGGATGCCGTTTCTCGTGGCAATGCCGAAAAGCGTGATAAATCCTACGATGGAGGCGATGGACACCACCCTGTCGGTCAGGAAAACGACGATGATGCCTCCAATCAATGCCAGGGGCAGATTAACCATCACCAGCACGGTGAGCCTCAAAGATCGGAACTCCATGTAAAGGATCAGAAATATGGCGAGAAGGGACATAATGCTCAAAAGCCCGATCATCCTCGACGCCTCAGCCTCGCTCTTGAACTGGCCGCCGTATTCGATGTAGTAGCCCGGCGGAAGTTTGAGGTTCTTTTCGATCCGCGAGCTGACATCTTCATACACACTTCTCAAATCTCTGCCCGCAACGTTCGCCTGGACCACCATTTTTCTCTGCACCTTCTCTCTGCTTATGCTGTTAGGGCCCTTTGCGGAGAAAATGTCCGCCACCGCGGAAAGGGGAATTTTTGCGCCTCCGGGAGTGTCGATCAGGACTGACCGCATGCTCTCGATATCCTTCTTCGTGCTGTCTTCAAACCTCACGAGGATATCGAACCCCCTGTCCCCCTCGAGGGTCCTGGAAACCACCTTTCCGAACATGGCGACTTCCGCCGCCTCCGCCACCTGCGACACGGACAGGGCGTACTTCAGAAGCTCGGATCTTTTGGGGACAATCCGGACTTGCGGGATGTCGGCCTGCTGCTCGATAGCCAGATCCGCGATTCCCCGCACCCGGCTCATCTCGGACCTCACGTCCTCTGCTATGGCCCGCAACCTGAACAATTCGCGGCCGAATATCTTAACCGCGATGTTCGCAGTCGTGCCGGAAAGCATGTGGTCAATCCTGTGGCTGATGGGTTGGCCGAAGGTGATGATCGCGCCCGGTATTGACGCCATGGAGGACCGGAGGTCGGACAGCACGCCCTGAAGGCTTCTTTTCCCCACATCCAGTTTTGCATCTATCTCCGAAGCGTTCGCAGACTTTCCGTGTTCATCGAGCTCACCCCGACCGGTCTTTCTCGAGGTTTTTGTGACGCTCTTATGGTCGCGAAGCATCTGTTCCGCGAGGGCCCCTATTTCGGATGATTTTTCGAGGGACGTTCCGGGCGCTGCCGCAACCATAACCGTGAGCGAGCCCTCGTTGAAGGGGGGGAGAAAGGACCTGCCCATGAAGAGCAGGGGGATAAGGGACAGGCAAAACCCGCATAGGGCCGCCACGATGATGAAGACCGGTTTTTCCAGAGAAAACCGGAGCACCGGTCTATACAGCTTCTTGAGCCAGCGCACGAGAACGCTGTCGCCCCTTTTGCCCGCAAAGCCTCCCTTCGGGAGGAGGTAGGCGCACATGGCGGGGGTTACGGTCAGCGCCACCGCGAGGGAAGCGCCAATCGAAATCATATACGACATTCCGAGGGGTCTCAAGAGCCGCCCTTCCATGCCGCTCAAAAAGAAGAGGGGCGCAAAAACGACGATTATGATGAGCGTCGCACTGACTATAGGCCCCCGGATCTCTCTTGAGGCGTGCAAAATAACCTCAAGGGACGATTGTCGATCATTTTCGGGCATGGCCTGGTTTTCCGTGAGCCTCCGGTATACGTTTTCCACATAGATAATGGCGTCGTCCACTATCACCCCTATCGCGATCGCCATACCGCCCAAAGTCATCGTATTGATCGTGACGTTGAAATATCTGAGCACCAGAATTCCGAATATGAGGGAAAGGGGCATGGCGGTTATGGAGATGACCGTTGCTCTCATATTACCGAGAAAGAGCATGATAATGATTAAAACCAGTATACCGCCTTCCAAAAGCACGCGCTGCACGTTCTCTATTGCCCTCTGTATGAAGTCTGCCTGCCTGAAGACATCAGTATCGATTACCATGCCCGGAGGCAGCGTCTTCCTGATCTCGGAGAAAGCCAACTCGAGCCTTTTCGTAAGCTCGACCGTATTAGTGTCGGGATGCTTCTGAATCGCGAGAATCACCGCGGGTTTCCCGTCGACAGAAGCGTCGCCGATCCTGAATGCCGGACCGGCTTTGACTGTCGCCACATCCTTGACGAGTATGGGGATACCTCCCCCGAGCCCGACGGCGGACGTTTCCAGATCGGCGACCGATCTCATTCTCCCGATGCCCCGTATCAGATAATCCTGTCCGCCGGATTTCATCACACCCGCCGAGAAGTTCTCATTGGATCCTTTCACTGCCCCAAGTACCTGATCCACAGATATCCCGTACGCGGTGAGTTTATGGGAGTCGATGTTTACCTGGTACTGTTTCGTCTCGCCCCCGATGTTCACGACCTGGGAAACCCCGGGAATCGAAAGGAGCCGCCTCCTCACCACGAAGTCCGCGACCTCCTTCGTCTCCATAAGGGAATGGCGGTCACTCTGAAGACCGACATACATGATCTCACCCATGATGGAAGATATGGGGGCGAGGACCGGCACGAGACCGGCGGGAAGAGATGATGAGACGAGTTGCAGCTTTTCATTCACCACCTGGCGCGCGCGATATATATCGGTCCCCCAGTCGAATTCGACGTAGACCGTGGACAAGCCCACGCCGGATTGGGACCTGACCCGTCTTACCCCTGTGGCCCCGTTAAGGGCAGTTTCTACGGGAAAGGTGATCGCCGCCTCGATCTCCTCAGGGGCCATGCCGTGGACATCCGTGATAATGGTGACGGTGGGAGCGGTCAGGTCGGGGAAGACATCAACTTTCATGTGGATGGCAACATAGACACCCACGAAGATAAAGAGGATGGACGCCGCTATCAGAATCAGCCTGTTCTCAAGACAAACCTTCGTGAGCTTATCCAGCATACCCTTTGTTCTCCCTGTTAGTGCTCATGCCCGTGGCCTTGCGGCTTTGACGACAAAGACGCGAGTTTCACGTAATACCCGCCCTTTGTCACGATCCGTTCGCCTTGCTCTATCCCCTTGGTGATATGGGCATAACCGTTGCCGCGAATTCCCACGCTCACTTCCCTTCGTTCGAATGATTCCCCGTCTCTCTGCACGAACACAAAAAACCGGCCTTCATCCTCGAACAGGGCCGCCTCGGGAAGGGTCACCCCGTTTTCCACTTGCCCTGTCCTGACTGAGACGTCCGCGAACATCCCGGCCTTAAATAGGGCCCGTGGGTTGCTCACTTCAAAAATAACCGGCACGGTCCTGCTTTTGGCATCGACCACGTCGCTGATCGCCACAAGCCTCGTGGGATTGAATCCCGATCCTATTCCGGCTACGGAAAAGGTCGCCTGGCTGAAGCTCTTTACCTTTCCTATCTCGGTCGCGGGTATGTTCGCCCTTAGCCAGAGCGTCGACGTGTCGATGATCCTTAAGAGGGGCTGACCGGCCTCGACAGCTTTTCCGTTGGAGACGAGCAATTCGGCAACCGTTCCGTTGAGCGGCGACCTGACCACGATTCTGTTCCCGGACGCACCTTTCTTCATGCTCTCCACGGCCAACTCTAAGGGCCTGAGCGCTGCCGTGGCGCTGTCAAGGGCAAGCTCGGCCTCCTCGAGCCTCCTCTTTGGCACTGCCTTCGCCTCATAGAGGCGTTTCGCGCGTTCCCATTCCTTCCGTGCAAGGACCACCCGGTTTCTTGACTCGGAATAGGCGGCGCTCAGTTGGCCGATCCCGCCTTGCTGGGAGACTGCCGGCTCGATCTGTGCGATCACCTCGTCTCTGCCGATCTTCTGGCCGAGGAAAGGAAGCCGTTTTGAGACGGAGAGAATGCCCGTGAGAGGGGCCGAGACAGTAACCTCATTGCGTGATAGGGGAATAAATTCACCTGCCGACACAAAGGATGATGAAAGGGTCTGCCTCGACGGGTATTCCGTTTTAAAGTCAATTCTCCATTGTTGTTCTTTTGAAAAGGCGATGAGGTACCCTTCTTTTTCCGGAGGCGGTTTGTGCTCGTCCCCGTTCTTTGCGCCTTTTACTTCTATGCCTTCGAGCACAACTTCATCGGAGAACGTTTTGCCGCCAAGGGCCACTTTCATTGCGTGCCTTCCCGCCATTTTGAACACTGCTTCTGCCCTGAATATGCCCGGTTTCGCCGGGCCCTCTATCTTTATGGCAAAGGGTTCACCCGAGGGCTGCACGAATGTCAGGACGATTGCGCCTTCGGTTACGGGTTTAAACGCCGCAAGATCGGTAATATGGAGAAGAAACTGACATTTCTTTCCCACCCTGGCTCCGGTGTACTCCACAAAAAGCTCCGATTTCTTCGTCCATGCCGTCCTTTTGACTGCTTCTTCCTGGTGATCTGCATCGCCATCCTTTTTCCCGCATCCGGACAGCAGCATTATGAGGAGTAAGGGGAGTACGAAGTATTTCATGGTTTTCCTCCGCCATTCGTCAGTCTTGAACCTGTGGCTCTCTCTAATTCGAACACCGAGGCCCAGTATTCGTACACGGCGCTATTATATTCCATTACGAGGTCCTTTTCGGAGCGAACCGAATCGAGAAGCTCGAGGAGATTTGTTTCCCCCTCCTCATAGGCGGTGCGGGATATTTTTGTCATCTCTTTCGCCGTGTGAAGCTGCCCCGCCATATCGGCGATGCGGCCTTGATAGTGTGTGATCCTGCTAAGGAGCACGCCGATTTCGTTGCCCGCATACTTCTTCAGGAGCTCATAGTTGAGCCTCTGTTTTTCCCTTTCGGCGTATGCTGACGCAATTTTTCCCTGGCCCCTGTCAAAAAGGGGAAGAGGGATCGCCAGGCCAAGCACGAAGCCGTCGGAGCCTCCGACCCATCTTCTGTACCCTGCCTCAATGCCGACAGAAGGTATTGCCTCTCTTTTTGCCAAAGACAAGCTGGAGCCCGCCGCGTCCACGACCTTTGCCTGTGCCCTGACATCTACCCTTGATTCAAGGGCACCCTCGGCAATATCCTTTACATTCCCGGGTAACGGCTGATACCGAAACTCGTCCACAAGGACAAAGTCGGGGTCTGAAAGATTGAGCATGAGGGCCAGCCTTTTGCGCTCCACGCCGATCTCTATGGTCAGATTGTCAAGTAATCGGGCAAGTTTTTTCCTTTCCGATCCGATCCTCATCAGCTCGACTTCCGATGCATCGCCGGAGTCTACCCTGGAGGTTGTTTTGCGCTCCACCTCATGGGAAGTCTCGACAATGCCCGCGACGGCCCTCTCATTTGCCTGCAACAGCAGTATACGGTAATAGGCCTGTTTCATCTGGGAACGCAGAGCCAGAACCTTATAATCGAAAAAGAGCCTGCCCGCATCCCTTCTCTTCTCGGTCGTCTCGATTCTTTTGCCTCTTTTCCCCGCAAGGTCCATCGGCTGTATCACGGAATAGGTGCTCTCCTTATTGTTTGGCCCGCTTCCGTCGGTCGCCAGGAAATATTTGACCTCGGGATTCGGCAGGAGCCTCGCTCCCACCACATCCGCATCGGATTTCTTGAGATCTTCTTTCTCTGCCTTCAGTTCGATGCTGTTTTGAGCTAAAAGGCTTTCTGCATCTTCCACGCTTAGCACATACCCTGCAAAGGCCGGCTGCAGGGACATAAGCAAGAGAAATGCGACGGTCGCCAGAGCGATTTTCATAACATTACTCCTCATCGTAATAGGGAACGAATTGCGGGTCAGCCCGAAAGGAGCCGGGCTGCCCGGCCGGAGAGATGGTTATACTGCCGGGGGGGAAAGACCTGAAAATACGGGAAGTATGTCTTTAAGGGGGCTCCCGGGAATGTGCTGAGCGATCCGGATACTTGTCTGACGGACACTGGAGACCGATGCCTGTTCTGAAACTATGAAATATTGCGGGGAATGAGACTTTCGATTGTCCTCATCAGGCGACTTTACTGAAACATCCTGGCTGTCTACAAGGAAGTGGGTATGATGGGTATGATGTTCCCCGTCGCTACCTTCCGCGGACCAGCCGGATAACACAACCGGCGCAATTCCCTGGTAAGATATAAGCTTCCCGGGATGATCGTGGCCGGGGCCCGGCTCGCCCTCCGCATGACAATGAAAGAAAGGCACGAACGAAACGGCGAGAAGCAGGCACAGGAAAAACGACAACACCCGTTTATCTGAGCTTCCAAAGGGCCTCATGATTTCTATATATAGCATAACGGCCAGATGAGACGCAACAAAATGGCTCAAGCAGAAACCCCATAATCTTCGGAGTTCCGGAGCCCCGAGGGGGTGGCGCGTCACTTCCGCTACTCCCTTCGGCATCAGTCCGCCCCTCCCACCCCCGACCGGACATAGGCAGCGCATTACTTCATAGAAAATAGTTTTATCGACTGCCAAAAAAGCGTATCCTTTCAAATGCCATTATGGAGGGCCTTATTTTCAGGTGAACAATTCGTCCCCCTCTGTGAGGGAAAATACTTCACGGCTCGCTCGATGCAACGGGATTATTAGGTGGAAGAGAAGCTCTCGAGGAAGGGATTATTTCACTTATGCATGGTCTACAGCGTGTGGAGCACCACCTATCTTGCCATGCGCCTCGGGGTCGGGTTCGAAGGCGGCTTTCCTCCTTTTTATTTCGGCTTGATCCGCATGCCCGTCGCCGCCTTTATCCTTTTTTCAATTGCCCGGATTCAGGGGCTTCAGCTCAAACCTGCACGAGGGGAGCTGGTCTCTCTCTTTCTGGTGGGAAACCTCCTCTGGGTAGGAGGCCATGGACTCATACTCTGGGCTGCCCAGTACGCCGATTCAGGGTTCATGTGCCTCATGGTATCGTCCGCCCCTATCTGGGCTGCGGTCGTCGAGCTTTTCCTTTATAAGAAGCGCCCTTCCCTGCCCCTCGTGGCCTCACTTTTGGTGGGATTCGGGGGAATTGCGGTCCTCAGCTCCTCTTTTCCCGTCACAAGAACTGCCACCGATTTGTCGGTGATCGTGGTCCTCATCCTGGCCCCCTTATGCTGGGCCCTCGGGTCAGTCGTGCAGTCGAGGAGGCCAGTAAACCTCGCTCCCCATGTCATGTCAGCCTATCATCATTGTGCGGCAATAGGGGGTTTTATGGTCCTGATTCCCCTCTTCGGAGAACCGGCGCCCCATCCCTCTGCCGGCGCATGGATGGCCTGGGCTTATCTCGTGGTCTTCGGCTCCATCATTGCCTTTACGTCGTACATATATATTTTGAAGCTCCTGCCCGTCAACATCGTCATGACCTATGCTTATGTAAACCCTGTTCTGGCCTTGTTTCTCGGCCGACTCGTCTTAAACGAGCCGATCACAGGTCGCACTTTGATAGGGGCCGGGCTCGTGCTGGTAAGCGTATTCGCCATATTCAGGGTAAAGCGACTCCCGACCGGTGAATCCGCCACGACCTGACGCCGGGTTTCATTCTTTTCCCCGGACTTTCGGCAAATAGCCACAATTCAGGTGAACATACCCAAGAAATTTGTTGACAATCACCGTCTACCATATGAGAATAACACAT
The DNA here is from genome assembly GCA_036504895.1 of Syntrophorhabdaceae bacterium. NCBI lineage: Bacteria > Pseudomonadati > Thermodesulfobacteriota > Syntrophorhabdia > Syntrophorhabdales > Syntrophorhabdaceae > Syntrophorhabdaceae bacterium. Next base: position 3,689 of record DASXUJ010000033.1, on the reverse strand, counting down.
AATCCGGCTTCGGATGAGAGTAAACAGAAGTTAAGGCATGGTTTAGCGATTCGAACCTTATCCGGTCCGGGCTCATGAAGGGGGTGATGATCGGGGAGTATATCGATTTGCGGCAAAACTAGGTATGAAGCCTTTGGACGGAGCGTCTGGGGTAAAATGAGCAATGATTTGAAAAAGGAGAGATAATAATGAAAAAAAGTTTATGGATCGCGTGTGTAATGGTGTTTTTCTGTGCTATATCGTTTGGCAACCTAATGGCGCAGGATGCAAAATCCCCGGCAAAGCCCGAGGCGGCCTCAACCCTCACCGATAAAGATAAGGCTGAGTTTTCAAAGAAGGTAGGCCTATTCTACCAGGTCGTTTCTTATGGGGAATCCCAGAAAGACCCGCTGGTACTGCTCACTGCAATCAAACTACTCGATGACCTTCCCTTCGACGGCATTGCAAAGCCCGGCCAGGATGAAAAGAGCGGCGCCCGCTATGACAGGACCTCCCTCATTGCAGAAGCCAAAAAGATTGCAGCAGGGGATGATGATCTGCTCGCCGTAATCGCGAAGGTGGAGACGCCCCCGGAAAAGACTGCGGTGAGATACGGCGGCCACCACGGCCAGGGTCGTTACGGCTATTATGACCGGCACCACAACAGGCACCATTACGGCTGCGTATGGTTTCAGGTATGCCGCCACGGGCACTGCGACTGGGCGTGCCGGTAATTCCCGCGCCTGAGTTGAGAAACGATTGACTCCTTATCCCGCCTCTCTCCTCCCTTTCCCCACAGGAACCATCGGAGAGAGGCGGGACAGACCCATCGCCCCTCCTGTGCACGATCCTTGCAGCTCTGCAATTCTCTTGGTGAAGTCGATCGCATTTCTTCGGACCGCCGCATTGACAATGCCCATGCGACCTATGCTATCCTCCGGGGGAAAATAGGTTAAAACACAGGGAGAAAGTATATAACGTGATCCCCTTGATAAGAATATTCCCCATCATTTGTATCCTCCTTATCCCCTGGATAGCCCTGTCAGCCCCCATTGCCCCACCGGCCGGAGGCGACCCTGTTGCCGCTGATCTCCTGGCCAAAGAGGCAGCCGGGCTACTGTCGGAGGAAAAATATGAAGGGGCACTCGAGAAAGCCGCAAAAGCCCTCGAAATAAGAACCGCCCTATTTCCGCGGGACAGCGCCGAGGTCGCGGAGACCCTCTTTCTGATCGCCCGAATCCAGTACGGGGCCGGTAACTATACCACTGCCGAATCCTATGCCAAAAGGGCATGGGGCATCCGAGAAAAAGCCCTGGGCAAGGAAGACCCCCTGGTTGCCAAGACTCTCACCCTTCTCGGGAGGATCGCCCTGTCCAACGGCCGGTACGGGGATTCCGAACGATACTGCAAGAATGCTCTCGAAATAGGCGCGAAAAGAGACGGAGTCGATCAGTTGTCCTCCATCCAGCCCCTGTCCTGTCTGGGCCTCATCGCATCTATCCAGGGAAAATACGGTCAGGCGGAAGAACAGCTCAAGAGGGCCCTCGAGATAGGGGAGAAATATCTCGATATGGATGACCAGGAGATCGCCCAAGGCATGGGGCTCCTCGCATCCCTTTACGGCAAGACCGGAAATTATGCCGAAGCTGAACGCCTCTTCAAAAGGGCTATGGCCATACGCGAGAAGGCCGTGGGTAAGGACCATTACTCCCTCGCGGGCAACCTCTATACGATGGCGGAGCTCTACGAGTCCATGGGGAGGTATGGGGATGCAGAGGCTTTCCACCTCAGGGCCCTTGCGTTACGAGAGAAGAGGCTGGGAAAAGACCACCCCCGCCTGGTCCGGTCCCTTAATTCCATTGCCGAGCTCTATAAAACAATGGGAAAGCCCGATGAGGCGGAAAGGTACTGCGATCGGGTCGATCGGATACTCAAAAGCAGAAACGACTCAGAACATCCGGCAGCGGCAAAGAGTATGCAAACGAGGGCCGAGATAGCTTTTAGCCGGGGAGAATACGACAAGGCGGAATCTTTCGCCAAAAAGGCCCTGACTCTGAGGGAAAAAAAGCTGGGCGCCGCTCATCCCGACACGGCGGAGAGCATGATGCTCCTCGGCCGCATTGCGCAGACAAAGGGCAGGTATGAGGAGGCGAGAAAACTCTATACCCGGGCGCTCGACATACGGGAGAAATCCCTGGGAACGGAACACCCTGATGTGTCTCAGACCCTCGTCTCTCTTGGACTGGTCGCCTTCTCGCAGGGCAAATATAAAGAAGCTGAATCCTTCTATAAGCGGGCCCTAGATATCCGGCAGAAACGGCTTTCCCCCGACCATCAGGATATTGCGGCCAATATAGGCATGCTGGCCCGGGTATATCTTGCGGCAGGAAGGTATGCCGAAGCGGAGCAACTCCTCAAGCGGTCTCTCAAAATGAGGGAGGAGGCATCGGCCACGGGTACGCCTCGTTACGCGAGAACCTTAAGCGCCATGGCAGAGTTCCATGAAGCCGCCGGCAACTATCCTGAAGCTGAAAACCTCTACAAAAAAGCCCTCGCCATAAGGCAAACCACGCTGGGAACGGATCATCCCCAGACTGCTCAATCCCTGCGTTCCCTCGCAGTGCTTTACAAAACTATGGCAAAATACCAGGAAGGGCAGCGAGCGGCCCGGGAAGCCCTCAATATCACCCTTAAAACATATGATAAAGACCATCCCCAGACCGCAGCCGACCTCCACACCCTGGCCGACATCGATTTCTCCATGGGCCGATACGATAAGGCACAGCAATTATGTACTCAGGCCCTCGGAATCCGGGAAGGAAGGCTCGGAAAGGAACATCCGGACACGGCAGAAAGCATGCAGCTCCTTGGGAACATCTATCGCTCCACGGGCAGGAACAGGGACGCGGAATCCCTCTTCAAGGAAGTCCTCCAATTCCGGAAGTCTGCGTTCGGTGAAGACCATCCTCTCGTCGCCCAGAGCATCACGTCCCTCGGCTTTCTCTATATGGCTACCGGCAGGTATGGCGAGGCAGAGGGGGTCCTTAAAAAGGGCCTCGAGATCCGTCAGAAATCACTGGCGCCGGAGCATCAGGACGTCGCTTCGAGCCTGAGCGCCCTTGCCCGCCTCTACATTACCCTCGGCAGATACGGCGAGGCCGAGCAGCTTCTCGCCCGGTCGATGAAAGTGCGAGAGAAGATTCTCGGGGCCGATCATCCCCGGTATGGCGCAAGTATTTCTTCCCTGGCGGAGCTTTATGACGCAATGGGCAGATATGGCGAGGCCGAAGCCCTCTACCTCAAGGCTCTCGACATACAGCAGAGAGCGCGGGGCCGTGACCACCCCTCAACAGCCAGGCTCATGACGGTCCTTGGAGGCCTCTACCTCCGCATGGGGAGGTACGAAGAGGGCGAGAAACTGACGAAGGAGGCGCTCAAGATCAATCAGGCCAGGTTCGGGCAGGATCACGTCGAGACCGCAAGGAGCATGGAGGCCCTCGGAGAGATCTACATTGCCAAAGGCCTTTACGCGGAAGCGGAGCCCCTCTGTAAAAGGGCCCTCGGAATTCGCGAGCAGGTTCTCTCAAAGGATCACCCGGCGGTTGCGGAGAGTCGGCTCGACCTTGCCTCTTTATATCGGGAAACCGGCAGGAGCCGCGAAGCTGAGGAGGAATATAAGAAAGCCATAGAGATTCAGGAAAAAGCGCTCG
>DASXUJ010000032.1 GCA_036504895.1 Syntrophorhabdaceae bacterium | reverse complement strand
GCAGTAGAACTCCTCACAGACCACGAGAAGGAGGGATATGTCACCATAGGCAGAGCGACTTCTTCACTGATTACCCTATAAAAATCCCCTAAAATCAGGAAACAGAGCCACGGGGAAAGTGATTGCTTCACGGGTTCCGTATCGTGGATACGTCGTAGCACCTGACCCCGGAGCCAGGCGGCGGATATGGGCGATTCCCCCCGATTCACCGGCCGTCCAAGTGAATGCCTTACCTCGCCCCATGTTGAATCCCGACTCCGGGAAGACTATAATCTTTTATGCCTATCTACGAATACTACTGCGATGCCTGCGCTCGGGCTTCTTCGTTCCTGCTGCTTCGCGCCTCGGAATCCATCGAGCCTTTTTGCAAGGCCTGCGGGTCGCGGGACGTGCGGCGCATCCTCTCTCGCGTCTCTGTGCTCAAGAGCGAGGAGCAGCGCATGGAGAGCCTTCTTGACCCTTCGAAATTCTCCGACCTTGACGAGAACGACCCCGGCAGCATCGAGCGCGCCATGCGCCGGATGGGCCGCGAGATGGGAGATGAACTGGGGGAGGACTTCCAGGAAACCGTGGATGAGGCGATTGGAGCCGCTGCCGGCTCCTCTTCCGATGAGCTCTGAGTGTGGCCTTTTACCCCAGGGGCTTGAACTGACCCTTTCCCTGCCTTAGGATCTCCGCCTCATCCTCCACGATCCTGATTACCGTCGATGCATCGCTTGTGATGATGCCGCCGTCGACGATAATGCTGATATTCTTCTGAAACACCTTCTCTATCTGCCTCGGGTCGGTGAATACCTCATCCCCGGCAATCCGGGCGCTCGTGTTGATGATGGGTCTTTCGATGAGCGCGGCCAGGCCTACCGGTACGGGATGGTCCGGGATCCTGATGCCTACCTCTTTCTTGTCCGTCATGAGGAGCTTCGGCATGATCCGCTTCGCCTTGAGCACGAAGGTATAGGGGCCGGGCAAATGCCTTTTCAGGACTTCGAAGGCAAAATCGCTCATCACCGCATAGGTGCTGATCTCCTTCAAATCCCTGCAGATGATGCTGAGCGCCCTGCGGTCGTCGAGGCGCTTGATGGAATAGAGCTTCCTTATGGCCTTGATATTGAACAGGTCGCACCCTATCCCGTAATAGGTATCGGTGGGATAGGCGACAAGGCCTCCGAGGTTGAGGGTCTCTCTGATAAAATCGGTTGTCTTCTTTCTCGGCCGCGCCGGGTCCCATTCCGTAATCACCGCTTCCTCCCCACATACCGCGCGAGTGCCCTCGCCTTCCCTTCGCCGGAGATGACGATCTCCTCGTAGAAAAGGAGCTCGAGGTCGCGAAAACAGGAAAGGAGCTCGCCGTCTTCCAAAAGATAGGCGGGATTCATCCCCCTGCCGAGCATGTTCTGCCTCTTGAGATAGGTTTCATATATTAATATACCACCTTTTTCCAGAAGGTCTACGAGTTGCCCCATAATATCACGGAGGAGAAAGTAAAAAACGATCACCCCCGACGCCGATCCTTTCCTGAAAGGCAGGGATGAGGCATCGCCCTGGACGAGAAGAAGCCTTTGTTCCCGGCTTCTGGCGTCGTCGCCCATAATTTTCAAGGCTTCGGCCGAGCGCTCGAGACCGCACGCCCTATAGCCGAGCCCGGCGAGAAAGAGAATGTCCCTGCCCCTCCCCGCGGCAATATCGATCACCGTGCCGTGGGGTATGGCGGCCTGAAAGCGGGCGACGAGCTCATGCGGTCCCGTGCCGCTATGGACGCCTTCACGGTAGCGGGTATCCCAATCAGCCATGGAGGTATACCCTGCGCGCGTTCCCTGATAGAACCGCTGCCATCCCCTCTTCCCTCAGATGCTGTATTCCCCCGTCATACCTCTTGAAGGAGAGGAGGGGATAATCGGAGCCGAAAAGGGTCTTCTTCGCGAGGAAGGCGTCGATAAACCTGTAGGTGTCGATGGAATATATATAAGGAAGGGCCGCGGTATCGTAGAAGACCCTGGTGAAAGCATTGCGGATCTCCGGCATAAATTCATAGAAGCAGAGTCCGCCTCCCAGGTGGGCGAGGACGAAGGTCACATCCTGATGGGCTTCCACGAATTTGGTGACTTCCCCGAAATCGACTGCCACTTTCCCGCTGTACTGGTGGCCCACCTGCTCGTTGAGATGGAGGAGAAGGGGCACTTTGGCCACGGCCGCCAGACGGGCGACCTCATCGAGCAATTTCAGCTCATCTCTACCGAGCCCCACTTCGTAGAGCGCCACCTCGCCAATGCCCTTTGCCCCGAGTCCCAGGCATCGTTCCGCCTCTCTGATGCCCGTCTCCCTGTTCCTTATATTGATCGACGCCATGGGGATGATCCGGGGATCGGCCCGGGCGCACTCAAGGATGTAGTTATTGGCAAGCTCAATGAGCCCCTTGTCTTCAAAGGGAAAGCCGCACGCCACGGCCTGAAGGACACGCTCCCGCTCCATGTATTTGAGGAGACCCTCGTGGTCGACCATGGTCGCCCGCAGGTCGCCGTATATCCGGCTGAAACCTTCGTCGGTCAGGGCGATGGTTTTCCTTCTCTCCACGATTTCGGGGGGGAAAATATGGGTATGACCGTCTATTATGTCCATGAAATATTATTATAAAGGCTCGGCCCCTGAAAAAATAGATTTTTTTGCACTTTGATGATATATAAAACAGATGGCCGTAAAAATTGCTTTTCTCGACTGCGACGGAACCCTGACCAGGGTAAAAAGCAGTTGGGAATACCTCCACAGACGGCTTCAAATCTGGGACAATAAGGCAGACGAGTACCAGAAGCTCTTCAGGGCCGGGGCAATCGACTACTATGAGTTCTGCCGCAGGGACGCCATGCTCTGGAAGGGCCTTCCCGTCTCACGCGTGCAGGAGATGGTGGAGGAGATCCCCTACCACGAAGGGTCCCGGCAGGCCGTGGAAGCGCTTCAAGCCATGGGCATTCACACCGTCATCCTTTCCACCGGCCTTTCTCTTCTCGTGGAAAAAGTCAGGGAAGAGCTGGGCGTTCATATGGCCCTCTCAAACGACCTTATGAGCGAAAACGGCAGGCTTACGGGCGACATCAGAATAAATGTGGATTATGAGACCAAGGGTCATCTCGTGGAACAAATACTCGAAGAGAGGGGCCTTACTCCCGAGGAGGCCTGCGCGGTGGGAGACGGCGAGGGAGACGTGGGCATGTTCAAGGCAGTCGCTCTGCCCATAGGGTTTCACCCGAGCGAAAGCGTCCTTCCCCATCTTCGCCACGCCTCGTACGGAGATTCCTTGATGGAAGTGGTGGAGATCGTGAGACAGCACATGCAGCGCCCGTGAAAAAAAGAAACCTGAAGGTCCTTATCCTTCTCGTCGCCGCCCTTTTTATGGGGGGCTGCGGTACGCCCAAAAAAGTGAGGCTCTACGAATCGGACCCTTCCCTTTCACGGGTACGGGAAGAGATCGTCCAGACAGCGGTGGGGCTTCACGGCAATCCCTACAGGAGCGGCTCGAAAGGCGCGGACGCATTCGATTGCAGCGGCTTCGTCCATTTCGTCTACAAACGGTCGGGCATCGCCCTCCCCGTGTCGACAGACCGGCTCATCCAGTCAGGCGCGGAGATACCGAGGGACCAAATCAAACCGGGAGACCTCGTCTTTTTCAAGATCAAGAAGGACCTCCACATCGGTATTATGGTAAATTCAAGGGAGTTTATTCATGCGTCCAAATCAAGGGGGATCGCCCTTGACGACCTCGAGGCAAGCTATTGGAAACGCAGCCTCTTGAGCTTCCGCTGCGTCCTTACCTGAATTGATTCCTTGATGCGGCCTTTTTAGCCGACGTCGACACCGTTCTTTTTCAGATAATCTCTTAATGTAGTAGATTTATAGAGCTTCTTCTTCGCGTAATCGAGGATGAGCTTGTACTCTTTCTTGCCGAGATAGCCGGGTATCCGGATGATGCTCTTTCCCGACGGCTCCAGGAGGGCGGTGGTCGGATACCCCCTGATGCCGTATTGCCGCGCGATGTCTGTTCTCTTGTCTGCGTCCACCCTCACGAACACAAGGTCGTTTTTCATGATGGCCGAGATATCCCTGTCCGCGAGCACGTCCCTGTCCATCGCCTCGCAATAGCCGCAATGCTGACTGAAGAAGTAAAGGACAATCGCCTTATCATCGGACTTGGCCCTCTTGAGGGCATCTTTATAATCATCCCCGAATGCCGGACTATGACCGGCAAAGATGAGAAGAAAGGCGACAATTCCCACGGCCCATAGGTCAAAAAGCCGGGTAAAGAAAGGTGATTTCGTTTTCATAGTAAAAAGATAACATATTAATCGTCCAAAATCACCAGAGGCAGCCCGGAGGCCTATCCGGCTGCGTAAAATCCCTCTCTCGATTTTTTTCTCAAAATTATCGCAATTATCCCGCAAAGGGCCTAGGAAATTTCGTACAATTGCCGATAACATGAATGGAAGATGAGCGACGGAATTTCCCAGGCCGACCTTGACGCCTTATTTGCAGGGTTTTCAGACCCGGCGGCCGACACGAAGACAGAGGAAAAGAAGGAAGAGGGGGGTCTCTGCCAGGCCGATCTTGACGCCTTGTTTGCCGGGATCACGGATACCTGCGCAGAACAGAAGCCGGAAGTGAGGGACGTAAAGAAGGAGATAGCCCTCAAAATGGAAGAGGCATGTGAATCTCCCCCACCCGTCGGGGAAAATACAGGGGAATCCCTATCCCAGGAAGATATCGATAAAATGCTCGCCGAGTTCGGAATAGGGTAAAGTCGCGGTAAGACGGCTGGTCCATCGGCCCTTCCCTGCCACATTTTCCTTTTTTGTCCCTCCTTTGAGATTTAGGTCAGGAATTATCCGAAGTTTTCCTTTCACCAACTTGCATTACTTTCATAACTTTAGATTTGAATGTTCTGGTACAGGATGGCATAATAGCTCAAAAGAAGAATTGAGTGGACCTTGATGCTTTGTTCGCACCGATGACGCTGAATTACCTGCACCTATGACCTGACAAAGGAGACCATCATGCGCAAAGGTTGCCTCTTCCTGCTGTTCTTTCACCTCGTGTTTCTTCCCACGATCCTATGCGCCCAGACCTGCGCCGAAGGGGACTGCATAAACGGGCGGGGCAAAATGACTTTTCCGGATGGGTCGGCATACGAAGGTGATTTCAGGGATGCCAAACGGCAGGGTCAGGGGACCATGACTTTCAGCGATGGTGCAAAATATGAGGGAGAATTTAAAGAGGGCAAGTACCACGGGAAAGGAACCGCATTATCGTCAATTGGAACCAAATATACGGGGGAATTTCGTGAGGGTAAACGGAACGGGCATGGGACGTACATATCAACCGACGGACGCAAGTACGAAGGGGAGTTCAAGGATGGGAAACCGGATGGAGAGGGGGTCGAGGTAAGGCCGGACGGGCAAAAATATAAGGGTGAATATAAAAATGGACGATATGACGGCCGAGGCGTGCTGACTCTCAAAGACGGCACCAGATATGAAGGAGAATTCAAGGAAGGAAAGTATGACGGCAATGGCGCCTTAGCGTTAGCGGACGGGAGAAAATGTGTCGGGCTTTTCAAAAAAAACAAGCCCGACGGCCATGGGGTCTTCACCTTCCCGGACGGCGCCGTATATGAAGGAGAGTTCGCAGACGGAGCGTACAATGGACAGGGTGTCATGACGTTCCCCGACCGGAGACAGTACAAAGGCATGTTCAAAAATAATCTGCCCGAAGGGCACGGCTCGACGACCTTTCCCAATGGAGCCGTCTATGTCGGAGAACACAAGGGATGGCATTTCACTGGCCGGGGCACCCTCACCACCCCCGATGGCCGCACGCTGGAGGGCGCCTTTTCGCAGGGAAAGTTTACGGGCAAAGGGTCGAGGTTAAACGCTGACCAATCGATTTATACGGGGGAATTTCGAGATGATCTCCCCAATGGCCAAGGAAGTATTGTTTTCCCGGGGGGCCGAAAAGGTACCGGAGAATTCAAAGACGGGAAGATGCACGGACCGGGAAGAATGGCACTTCCCGATGGAAAGGTCCTTTCCGGCACCTATAAGGAAGGGATACCCGATGGGAAAGTGACAATCACCGGTCCTGACGGGAGTAATTTTTTCGGCATCATGAAGGATGGAAAATTGGACGGTGAGATCATTATGGTAACCCCCGAAGGCACCCGCCGTGTCGCCGAAATGGTGGGGGGAGAAATAAGGCCCCCATGGATGATTACGAAGAATGACGAACCCAGGAGCGATGGGCCGTTAAGCCGCACGATCGAAGTCGCAGAAGTACCTATCCCCGGCGAGGAGTGGCGAATCTCCTTCAAGACGCCGCCGTTAAAGAACAAGCGTGGCAGTGTGACCGCACCGGGGGAATTCATGTGGCGGGCCGATTCGGGAAGGTTTGAAATGTCATTTTTCGTGGAAAAACCCAGGGGAACCGGGACCACCCACAAGGATTGCTTCGAGTACTACTGGGGAAAGGCCGGCAGGAACCCGGATATTGCGAGAGAGACGATCGCCGCATCAGGGGGAGAAAAGTACTACCGCATCCAGTATGACATCGTAAAAGAGCTCAGGGGCCTCCCCACACGCCATCGGAACGTACATTATTTCTTCGTTACCGGTGGTAAATGGATAGATGTCCATATCTCCATACTGGGCCTCAATGAAGATGACCTGCGGGTATTTCGTCTGTTTGACGAAAGTCTTGAATATGGCAGGATAGGGTCGAAAGGCCTCGCATTCGGGCTTGAGCCGCGACAGCTTGATGGACGAAGCACATTCCATTCCCACGAATTAACTGAACAGGCGCCATTCCCCACGGCTCACTTTCCCCTTGCCCGGGCTTATTAAGAATGATAAAACGGAATGAGCACACCCGTGGATACCGATAATAAGGACATAAAAGTCTTCATCTCCACCCGCGACTCCGTCTGTGCGGAATGCGGGGAAGAGCTGGGCCGCCATGCCTGGATCACCCTTGCGGGCGAGAAAGGGGCCCTGTGCCTGGAATGCGCGGACCTCGACCACCTTGCCTATCTGCCTTCAGGGGATGCGGCGCTTACGCGGCGGGCAAAGAAACATTCAGGTTTGTGGGCGGTTATCCTCAAATGGTCGCGCGCCCGTAAGCGATACGAGCGGCAGGGATTGCTCGTCGAAGAGAATGCCCTTAACTGCGCCGAAGCCGAATGCCTCGCCGACGCACAGGCGAGAGAAGCCAGGAGAATAAGAGAATCCGCCAAGCGCGAGCTCCTCGACCGGAAATATGTGGAGGAATACAGCCGCCGCATCCGCCTCTCCTTTCCCCGTATGCCTCAGGGACTGGAAAAAAAGATCGCGGAGCATGCGTGCCTCAAGCATTCCGGAAGGGTCGGCCGCTCGGAAGGGGCGAAAAAGTTCAGCGAAAAGACCATCACCCTTGCGGTCATCGCCCATGTGCGTCACGAGGAGACGAAATACGACGAGCTTCTTATGGGCGGCATGGAGCGGCTCGACGCGAGGGCGATGGTGAAAGACAAAATCGACCGCGTCCTCGATATATGGAGCGGTGAATCGTAAGAAATTATCGGAATGACCGGGTTAGTCCCCGGTTTCACTTCAAACCCCTTTTTCGCCGCAGATAAAACCGCATAAAGGCGGACGAAGGCGTCTTTGTCAACCGTGTGACACTCCCGGTTGGACACTCTCCGGCCCCGAAGGGCCGAGAGTATTTGCCCGGCCAAAGTCGGCCGGGTAAATCGCTTTCATTCTCTTTCATCTGCTTTCATCCGGTTTTATCCGACGTTATCTGCGGCTGAAAGGATTTTGGTCGGGAGGTTCCGTGGAAAGGGCTTGACTCTGCTGCCGCAGATGGTGGTATCATAATGGGCGAGGCGGCATGGAACTCACCGACATTACAGGCTCTCAGGTAAAGCTCATCATGGTGGGCGGAAAAGGGGGCGTGGGAAAAACCACGTGCGCCTCGGCCATCGCCCTGAAATGCGCCATGGATGGGAAAAGAGTACTCCTTATTTCGAGCGACCCCGCTCCCTCCCTCTCCGACATCTTCGAAATGTCCATAGGAGACAGGGAAGTGAGGATAACGGAAAGTTACGAGCTTTACGGCCTGGAGATCTCATCCGTCGGGGTGCTCGCGAAGTGGAAGGAGCGATTCGGACCCGAGATCTATGAGGTGGTGAGGTCTTTCGCCGATGTGGATTACGATTTCGTCGATTATATCGGGAGCGCGCCGGGCATCGAAGAAGAGTACATGCTCAATTACATCATGGAGCTGACCGAGAGCGCCAGATACGACATGGTAGTCTGGGACACGGCGCCCGCCGGCCATACGGTACGGCTTCTCAAGCTTCCCCACCTCTTCCTCCGGCACCTTGAAGGGGCCACGAAATTCTACATGAACATCTATAGCTACCTCGATAAATTAAGAGATACGGTAAGGCTCAAGGGATCGAAAAAGACCCTCCTCGAAATAATCGGAAGCTGGGAAGCCCTTTCAGAACAGATCGTCGCCTTCATACGAAACCGGGAGATCACGAAATATGTGATCGTCACCATTCCCGAGGCGCTGGGCGTGAGGCTGACGGAAAGGGTGATCAGCGAATTCGAGGAGAACAGGCTCATTGTGGAGCATATGATCGTGAACCACGTCATTGAAGACGCGGATTGTGAGTTCCACAGAATAAGAAAAGAGATGCAGGAATTTTATATCGATCTCCTCAGGAATACCTACAAAACAATCGCCATTTCCACCCTCTATCTCTCTCCGAGGGAGATCAAGGGCATGAAGCGCATCAGGGAAGTGACCGAGGCGCTCTTCCCGGCGGAACCCGGATGATCAATGTGAAGAAGATACGCGTCACGGCCGGGAGGTTCAGGTCGCGCACCATCGAGATCCTGGAGAATAAAGTGGCGAGGTATACCCCCTCGAGGGTAAGGGAAGCGATTTTCAACATCATAGGCGACGTGGAAGGGAAGACGGTGCTCGACCTCTTCGCCGGCTCCGGTTTATTCTCGATCGAGGCCATGAGCCGGGGGGCGGCGTCTGCAACTCTCGTGGAACAGGACAGGGAAATGTACGCCCTCATCCAACGGAACCTCGAATCCCTTTCCCTTCTTTCTTCCTCCGAAGTACTCCACATGGAGGTGAGGCTTGCCCTGCCTTTTCTTTATAAAAAAGACGCCAAGTATGATATAATTTTCCTGGACCCCCCGTATGACAAAGGATATGTGAGCGAAACCACCGCACTTTTGAGAGATTATCAAGTGTACGGCCCCACTACACTCTTCGTGGTGGAACACTCAAAGAGGGAATTGTGCGGAAGCTCGGAATCAGCGGGGGAGAAGGGTGCATTTACGAGACGGTACGGCAATACGTGCGTCACCATATGCGGTCCCCGCGATCTTACTAAAAGGAGTTCCTGATGAAACGCAAAGTGGCAGTCTACCCCGGTTCTTTCGACCCCATTACCAACGGACACCTCGACATCCTCAACAGAGGACTCGAACTCTTTGACAAAGTCATCGTGGCAGTGGCCTACAACATCGAAAAACAGGCCCTCTTCAGCGTGGAGGAGCGGATGGAGCTGATAAAGCTCTCGGTGAATCACAGCGACCATGTGATCGTCGACAATTTCAACGGACTCCTGGTCAATTACGTAAAGAAAGTGAACGCGAGATTCGTGATCAGGGGATTACGGGCCATGAGCGATTTCGAGTACGAGTTCCAGATGGCGTCCATGAACCGGAACCTGAATCAGGACATGGATACCCTGTTCATGATGACAAGTAAGGATTATTATTTTATCAGTTCGAGGACTATTAAAGAGGTCCAGCAATTCGGCGGCTCCGTACACGGCCTGGTGCCTGACATTGTGGAGAAAAAATTGAAAGAGAAGCTCGCCGTTACATGAAAAAAGCGCTCCTGTCACTCATGCTGTCCGCCTTATTCGTGTGGGCCGCGCTTTGCGCCCACGCGGCCGAGGTATATACGGCCACGGTACAGGGTGCGATCACGCCTGCCACTGCAGGCTTTATTTCCGAAGCTATCGCGAAGGGCGAAAAGAAGTCGGCGAACGCCCTTGTCATGCTCCTCGACACGCCGGGCGGCCTCGACACCTCCATGAGAGATGTGGTGAAGGCCATCATGGAATCAAATATCCCCATTATTGTGTACGTTGCCCCATCTGGAGCGCGGGCCGCTTCCGCCGGATGCGTCATCCTCCTCGCCGCCCACATCGCGGCCATGGCCCCCGGGACCAATGTGGGCGCCGCCCACCCGGTAGAGTTGGGAAAATCGACCACCGACAAAGTGATGATGGAGAAGGTGGTCAGGGATGCGGAAGCCTATGTGAGGAGCATTGCGAAGAAACGGGGCAGGAACGAAACATGGGCAGCCTCCGCGGTGACGGAAAGCGCCTCGATCCAGGCCGGAACCGCCCTGGAAAAAGGGGTGATCGACGTGGTGGCGGGGACGGTCCGTGATCTCCTCGATCAGGTAGACGGCAAGACGGTGGAAACAAAGAAAGGGAACGTGGTCCTCCATACAAAAGGGGCCTCCATCATAGATATCGAGATGCCCTTCAAGTACACGCTCCTGGGCCTGATAAGCGATCCCAATGTGGCCTATATCCTCATGATGATTGGCATTTACGGGATACTTTTCGAGATTTTCAGTCCCGGGGCCATTTTTCCCGGTGTTCTGGGGGGCATATCACTCATCCTTGCCCTCTATTCTTTTCAAGCCTTGCCAATAAGCTATGCAGGGGCCTTCCTCATCCTCCTCGGGATCATATTCTTCATCCTGGAGGTAAAGATCATAAGCCACGGGGTCTTGGGTATTGCGGGTATAATATCGGTTGTGATAGGCTCTATAATGCTTGTGGACCTCCCGTCAGGAGGCGCTCTTTCCATTTCCTGGCAGTCGATAATTGCCGTGGCGCTGCTTTCGGCCCTTTTCGTCTTCGGAGTCCTCTCCTTTGCGATCAAAGCCCAGATGTCAAAGGTAAAGACCGGCAAGGAAGGGCTTTTGGGGGAGACGGGGACCACAACGACCATTGTCCATGAGACCGGAAAAGTGCTCGTCCACGGCGAGTTGTGGAATGCAGCCAGCGACGAGCCTATAAAAGCGGGTGAAAAAGTCATTATTTCCAAAGTGGAGAATCTGACCTTGAGAGTCCGAAAAAAAGGGGGTTAAGATGATTCCGATATATTTGTTCGTACTTGTGATGATAGTATTTTTCCTGGCCAGTGCGATCAAGATACTCAATGAGTATGAACGGGGCGTCATTTTCCGGCTCGGCCGGGTCCTGGGCGCGCCGAAAGGCCCGGGACTGATCATCCTTATCCCCATAATCGACAGGATGCAGAAAGTGAGTCTCCGGACGGTAGTGCTCGACGTGCCGCCCCAGGATATCATCACCCGTGACAATGTCTCGATCAAGGTAAACGCGGTAGTCTATTTTCGGGTCATCGAGCCCATGAGAGCGATCATCGACGTGGAGAACTTCCTCTATGCCACGAGCCAGCTCTCCCAGACCACGCTCAGGAGCGTTCTCGGCCAGGCGGAGCTCGACGACCTTCTTGCCCACCGGGAGAAGATCAACGAGAGGCTCCAGGAGATCCTCGACACCCACACGGAATCGTGGGGCATCAAGGTATCGAACGTGGAAGTGAAGAACGTGGACCTCCCCCAGGAGATGCAGCGGGCGATCGCGCGTCAGGCGGAGGCGGAGCGGGAGAGGAGGGCGAAAGTTATCGGCGCCGAAGGAGAGTATCAGGCGGCGACGAAGCTCTCGGAGGCTTCAGATATCCTCTCGAGAAATCCCATGGCCCTGCAGCTCCGTTATCTCCAGACCCTGATCGAGATATCGGCGGAGAAAAACTCTACTATAGTTTTTCCCCTTCCCATAGATCTTATTAAAGCCTTTACGGATAAACTGAAATAAAAACCTTTTACAGAGAGATGAAATGAAAAAATGGTGTATCCTTGCAGTTGCAGTATTCCTTATCTCAGCACAGACAGCGTACGGAGCAAAAGTATCCCACCGGCAGGGCGCGGCGAAGTCGCCTGCCAAAGCCCATGCGTCAAAAATAAAAGACGATCCCTATAAGTCCTTTTGCGTTGCGGAGGCTACCACAGGGGTAATGCTCGACGGCGAGAATGTCCACGCGAAGCGGGCCCCCGCGAGCGTCACCAAGCTCATGCTCGCCCTCGTGGTCATGGATAAGCTCGCCAAAGGCGAAGTCAAGCTGACGGACAAGGTGACCGTCTCCCTCGAGGCGTCGAAAATGGGCGGCAGCCAGGTCTACCTGGAGGTGGGGGAGACCTTCACCCTGGAAGAGATGATGAAGGCCGTAATGGTAGCGTCGGCCAATGACGCGGCCTATGCCGTGGCTGAACACGTGGGTGGGAGCAAAGAAGGGTTCGTGAACCTCATGAACGAGCAGGCGAAGGCACTCGGGATGAAGGATACGGAATTCCAGTCTCCTCACGGCCTTCCGCCGTCCAAGGGAGAGAAGGAAGACCTCACCACCGCGCAGGACCTGATAATGCTCGCGCGGGAGGCCCTCAAACATCCCAAGATCCTCGAATGGACCGCTATGAAAAGCGAACCCTTCCGGAACGGCACGTTCATCATGAATAACCACAACAAGCTCCTCACGAAGATGACCGCCATAGATGGGTTGAAAACGGGGTTTTACAGCGAGACCGGTTTTAATGTGGTGGCCACGGCAAAGAGGGGCGACTTGAGGTTCATTGCAGTGGTCATGGGGAGTCCCTCGGCAAAGATAAGGGACGACGTGACCATGGAAAAGCTGAAGAAGGCTTTCGGCCAGCTCAGGATGCTGAGCATCGTCAAGAAGGGTGAGTTGGTGGACAAAGAGGTCATGCTTGTCGACGGCAAGTACAGGAAGCTGAAAGGGGTAGCGGCCGTCAATTTCCTCTACCCGGTGCCAAGCGAAAAAAAGGGGAGTGTAAAGAAAGACATCGCCCTGCCCGAGAAGATCAAAGGCGAGATAAAGGAAGGGCAGAAGATGGGCGAGATACTCATACAATACGATAACCAACAGGTGGGCAAGGTGGACATCGTCTCTCCCGTCCACGTCCCCACGGCAAACCTGTTCACACGGTTCATCAGAAGACTCGGGCTCAATATCTGAAAGGGGATTTAGGCGGATGCTCAGAAATAAAGAGATAGTGGTGGGAATAACGGGCGGCATCGCGGCATACAAGACTGCCGAGCTGGTGAGGGAATTCACCAAGAAAGGGGCGAACGTCCACGTGGTGATGACCAAAAATGCGATGGAGTTCGTCACTCCCCTTACGTTCCAGACCCTTTCAGGCAATCCGGTGGTCCATAACATGTTCGAGCTTTTCACCGGCTCCAAGATCGGCCATATCGCCTTATCGGATATCGCGGACCAGGTGGTGATCGTGCCGGCTACGGCCAATATTATCGGCAAGATCGCCAACGGCATCGCCGACGATTTCCTGACGACCATGCTCATGGCTACCACGGTCCCCGTGCTCTTCGTGCCTTCCATGAATACCAAAATGTGGGAGAGCGCCGCAGTGCAGAACAATATCGACAAGCTGAAGGATAATGGGTTTCAATTCATGGAGCCGGGTAGCGGCGACCTTGCGTGCGGAACCCAGGGCAAGGGAAGGCTTCCCTCCCTTGCGGAGATCGTCGAGAAGATGGAAGATATCTTCACCCAAAAAGACCTCTCCGACGAGAGCATACTCGTCACTGCCGGCCCCACCATGGAATATATCGATCCCGTACGGTGCATCACCAACAGATCTTCCGGAAAGATGGGCTATGCGATCGCGAAAATCGCGAAGAGGAGAGGCGCCGAGGTCACATTGATTACAGGCAAGACCTACGTTGCGCCCCCCAGAACCGATATAAAGGTCGTGGAAGTGACCACAGCCAATGAGATGCGCGACGCGGTCCTGGAACATTACAAATCCGCTTCGGTCATCATAAAGGCTGCCGCGGTGGCTGATTTCAAGTGCAAGACCGAAAGCGGCCAGAAGATAAAAAAGAAGGGCGGCAACGCCTGCATGAACCTGGAGCTCGAGAAAAACCCGGATATCATCGCGGAGCTCGGCACGATAAAAGGCGACAGGATACTCGTCGGTTTTGCCGCCGAGACGGAGAACATACTGGAACATGCGGCGGACAAGCTGAAAAGGAAGAACCTCGACCTCATCATTGCGAATGACGTATCAAAAGAAGGCATAGGCTTCGGCTCGGACAATAATGAAGTGGCCATACTGGATAAATCGGGCAATATAAGACAGGTGCCGTTTCTCAGTAAGGACGAAATTGCCCATATCATACTCGACGCAGTGAAAAAGGTGCTGAAGAAGAGAAAACGGGTCGAGGAAGACTGGTACTGATCGGGGGAAAACAATTAATTTAAAATCAATCAAAATGAGGGGGAAAAGTATGGTGCGGTCTGCGGCTGCGGTGCTCATGTGTACCTTTGCCCTGACCTTCTGTGTTCCCCTTGTCCATGCCCGCGAGGAAGAGGACCGGATCACCAAAGTCGTCGAAACAGCGAGCAGGGCGATTGTGAATATAAGGACCGAGGAGTGGGCGAAGGGGCCCGAGGAGAATAAGAAGCCGAGCGTTTTCAAGCGCCTTCTCGGCGAAGAAGAAGAGACCGAGGCTTTTGAAAATCAGGGGTCCGGCGTGGTCCTCGATCCGAGAGGCATAATCGTGACCAACGAGCACCTTATCTCCAAGGCCGTCAATATACGGGTCAAGTTCATGAACGGTAAGGACTACGAGGCCCACGTGCTCGGAAGCGATCCGGAATTCGATATCGCGCTGCTTAAAGTCAACGACAAGGCAGACCTGCCTTTTTTGAAGATAACCAAGCCCAAAGCGGTCCGCGTGGGCCAGAGGGCGATCGTGATAGGCAATCCCTTCGGGCTGTCGAGCTCGATATCGGTAGGCGTGGTGAGCGCCATCGGGAGAAATCTGAGAATCGACGGCAAGGTGTACGCCAATCTGATTCAGACGGATGCGGCAATAAATCCGGGGAACAGCGGCGGGGCCCTCCTCGACATCGACGGCAATCCACTGGGCGTGGTGACGGCCATTTACGGAGAGGGCAAGGGTATCGGCTTCGCCATACCCATGGAAGACGTGATGAGCATGCTCACCGAGTTCATGGAAGAAGTGATCAAACGGCCCATTTTCGGCGTCTTTGCAGAGAAAAGAAGGGACGAGAGAGGCCCTTATTTTTATGTCACGAAAGTCCTGTCCGGCAGTCCCGCGGAAAAACAGGGCGTGAAGATCGGCGACAGGATCGTGGAGCTGAACAAAAAGAAGATCAAGGAAGGCCTTAAGCCCCACAGCATTTTGAGGAGCGTCAAAGAGGGCGGGATAGTGCAGTTCAAACTGATGCGTGGCGGAAAGTCCTTTTTTATCAACGCGGAAGTCAAAGATATGGAAGGGTATCTGCCCCTGCCCTCTGATGAAAACATATGCAATATGCGGATAAGCGATATAAAGGGATACCCGAAGCTGAAATTCAAGCTGAAGGACAAAGAGGGAGTGGTGGTCACGAAAGTCAATAACAAGAACTCCGTCGACCGTTGCGGCCTTCTTCCCGGGGATGTGGTGCTCAAGGTGAATAATAATATAGTTTCGGACGCAAAAGATTTCGAGTCTTCTATGGCGGAAGGCTTGAAGAGGAATTATATTCTTTATCAGGTAAAGAGAAATGATGAAATATTCTTCGCGCCTGTGAAACTTGACACTTTGCTTTAGGGGGTCTCAAATGAACAACGAGAAAAGCTACACCGTGAACGACAGAAGGGGTAATTCCCGCAATGAGGAGTCCAGGGCGGGAAGACAGGAGACACC
Source organism: Syntrophorhabdaceae bacterium (assembly GCA_036504895.1). Lineage (NCBI taxonomy): Bacteria > Pseudomonadati > Thermodesulfobacteriota > Syntrophorhabdia > Syntrophorhabdales > Syntrophorhabdaceae > Syntrophorhabdaceae bacterium. Next base: position 13,818 of record DASXUJ010000032.1, on the reverse strand, counting down.
GGAGGACGCACTGAAACGGGAAGACTTTTTTACGGGACTTACCTTTTCGGCGCTTATTCTCTCCCTGTCCACTTCTGCGTTGGTGAACCTCGGGGAGCTGCCCGATCCTCTCTCCAACGAAAAGGGGATCAACCTGTCCCTCGCGAAACAGACTATCGGCATCCTCGAGATGCTGAAGGACAAAACCAGGGGCAACCTTTCCCCGGACGAAGACAGACTAATCAATAATATGCTCTATGATCTGCGCATGAAATATGTAGCCACGACCGGTACGAAATAAGTCATTTCCCCGAAAGATGATCGGAGACGATAGATGACTGACGTGATCAGGCCTCGGGTGGGATATAAAGTGGAGGCTGAGATCCTTTCGGTAAAGGGCCTATGCAGCTGCAATCACCGGGCGGGCGATAAATTCGACGTGAGCGGTCACGATACGGCGGGACTCTGCGGGTTCCTGTATCACGACCTTTTCCCTTACATCGTGATGCTCCAGTTCGGCGGCGGTTTTCCCCCTGAATGGGGAGACCCCGAGCAGGTGGAGCGGGAGTGTATGGACCTCTCGAACACGGTCAAAGTGAGGCTTCGCCGCGTCAGGTAATTCCATTTCTGATTCAAAGCGCTCTCTTCGTTGCCTTCGTCATCTGCTCCTCGATGTACTGGTAGTACACCTCCGTCGCGTCTTCCTCGTCGCCTCGATATCATCTTTGACTTAGAAATGGAATAACACCCACGATTATAGTCTTTATTGGCAGTCCCTTTACATATCGAATCCCTGAATGTAAATCCGCCCAAATAACAAAAACAGGTGGAGGCCAAGCCCTGGGCTTGCGTTCCCCACCCGTTTTTCTCGATTTTTTCCTTCGGAAAAGTTCCCCTTTTATTCGGGTACTCTCCCCGCAATTCTTACTTCTTCGCCGCCTCTTTCGCCACATCCGCGAGAAGTGCGGTCGAGCGCGGGCTCGTCACATTCCTGCGGATCAAAATGTCCGTAGGCGTCACTTTCTTCTTCCCGTAGTACGCACCGTTGAGTTTGTCACGTACCGTCACCACGGCTCCATCGAGGGAAATTCCCCCGAAAAGACCCTTGGAACGGGAAAAGCTTATAATGTCGGCGCTCAAATTGGCGGTGGAAGCTGCCGCTCCCGCTCCGATGGGACCTACGGCAACGCCGACATCGGCGCCCAGTTTGACGCTGCTCGAAAGCAGCGCGGTGACGCCCCTCTCCGTCATGGCGACAAGCACCACTTCGGACGACTGTCCGCCCGCCTGGAGACCGAAACTTGCCTCACCGATGGTATAAAAGGCAGGTCCCACCCATTCCTGGGTCTTGGCGTCCTTCACCAAAAAAATCCCGCTTCCCCCTGCGGCACCCACTATAAATGCGCCTTTAAGGATTTGGGGTGCGATAAAAACCCCTCGGCCGTTTTTCAGGAGGTCCCGAAAGGCTTCCATTTCCGGTGCGGCGACAAAGTCTTCGAAGGTCATTCGCGCCTTCTCGACCAACTGCCTGCTGTCCTTCACGCTATCCGCGAATGCGGGAAGGAGCAGAAAACCAAAAAGCAGGGCTGCCACAACAAGGCTGCGCCCGATCTTGTGGAGGTATATTCCTTTCTTCATCCCTCTTCCTTTTTTTATCGGGCCTTCCGAAGAAGGCCCGATCGATGAATATCCGATTATTTTGCGGGTTCGAAGTGGGCTCTTCTGTTCTGTGCCCAGCATGCCTCATTGTGATCCGTACATACCGGCCTTTCTTTTCCGTAGCTCACCGTGTCGAGAACCTTGCCGTCCACGCCGAGGTTCATGAGGTACGATTTCGTGGAATCTGCCCTCTTCTGGCCCAGCACGAGGTTGTACTCAACTGTTCCGCGCTCGTCGCAGTTACCTTCGATGCGAACTTTTCTGCCCTGGTTGGCCTTGAACCACTCCGCGTTCTGCTTCAGGATCTCCGCGTCTCCCGACCTGATGTTGTACTTGTCGAAATCGAAATTAATGTCTTTCATCATTACCATCGGAGCAGGCGGGGGCGGGGGCGGGGGTGCCGGCTGAACGGGTATTTCCTTGGGCGGCTCAGGGGCAGGGGCCGTTACCGTGGGTGGAGGCGGCGGGGGGGTTTCTCCCTTCTGGGCCTGCATAAAGCATCCACAACCGCTTAAAAACAACGCGAAAACCAATAGTGCACAAAAATAAACCGCTGATCTCTTTTTCATGACGCTCTCCTCCTCGTTATAATTTTTGGTAAGCATATGGAGACCCATTATGCCCCCGTTACGATAGAAAAATTTATCCTATTATAAATATGATCCTATGGAGGACCATTTGCAATAATATTCGGCACAAAATCGCGAACTCTTTAGGGTATTAATTGAAAAAAATGGCGTGGGGACTTGATTTATAACAAAAAGGGACAAGAAAAAAGGTTAAAACAACTACAGGCGCTCAAGTACAAAGTATCTGTAATTGTGAGAAATAACGTGATTTATTGCGTTTTGAAATATCTTATTCTTTAGCGAATCTATTTTTCTGTTCCCAAAGTGAAGACCCGATTGAAAATCGTATCCACATTTCTGAAGTAGTGGTCGTTATCGGTGGTGCTCACGATCTCCTCGGGGGTCAGAAAATGGGCGATCTCCTCATCTTTTTTCAGCTCCGCCGTGAAATCGAGGCCCTGCTCATAGCATATCATGGCAACGCGCTGGGTAAGCTTGTAGGCTTCCTGCCTCGTCAGGCCTTTGTTGATGAGGGCGAGGAGTATCGCTTCCGAATGGTGGAGGCCCCGGGACATCTCCATGTTCTTCGCCATTCTCTCCGGATAGACGATCAGGTTCCCGTACATGTTCTTCAGTCGTTCGAGCATGTAATCGAGGAGGATGGTGGCATCGGGACCGATTACCCGTTCCACGGAGGAGTGGCTTATATCCCTCTCGTGCCAGAGGGGGATATTTTCAAGGGCGGAGAGCGCGTATCCGCGGATGAGCCGCGCAAGGCCGCAGAGGTTTTCCGATGCAATGGGATTTCTCTTATGGGGCATGGCCGAGGAGCCGGTCTGCCCCTTCCGGAAAAACTCCTCCGCTTCCCCCACTTCGGTCCTCTGGAGGTTCCTTATTTCGAGGGACATCTTTTCGATGGAAGAGGCGATAATGGCGAGGGTGGTAAAAAATTCGGCGTGATAGTCCCTGGGCACGATCTGCGTCGAGATAGGGGCAGGCGTGAGGCCCAGCTTTTTGCACACATATTCCTCCACAAAGGGAGGGACGTGGGCGAAAGTCCCTACCGCTCCGGAGATCTTGGCATAGCTCACCCGCTGCCGCGCCGCCTTCAGCCGTTCCAGGTTCCTTCTCATCTCATCATAAAAATGGGCCATTTTCAGTCCGAAGGTGATGGGCTCCGCATGTATCCCGTGGGTCCTTCCGATCATGGGCACATCTTTATACTGATACGCCTTCTCCTTGAAGACCTCCATGAGGGCCTCCACATCCGTCACGAGGATGGCGGACGCCTCCTGGAGAAGACATGCGAAGGAGGTATCGAGTATATCGGAAGAAGTGACCCCAAGGTGAATGAACTTGGAAGAAGGCCCCACATATTCGGCCACATTCTCGATAAAGGCCACCACGTCGTGCCTGGTCCTCTTCTCGATCTCGAGGATCCGAGCAGAGTCGAAGGCAGCCTTGGCCTTAATGATCTCCACGTCTTCCCGGGGGATGACGCCGAGCTCGGCGTAAGCTTCGCAGATGCCGACCTCGATATCGAGCCACTTCTGAAACCTGTTGTCGTCAGTCCATATGCGCGCCATGCGGGGCAAGGTATATCGTTCGATCATGGCCCTATATTACCAAAAGTGCGCCCAGGAGTCAATTGTGGTCTGGTTTTGTGGGTTAGGTTTGGAAGGGATGGAAGGTTTGGTTTGGGATTGAGTTCGTTTCTATTATATTGTTATTATGGTCGGACGGCAACTACTATTGGTTTTCTAATTATGGATGCCGGACAAGAATTTGTATATTTAATCCCATACCTTTATCCCCCGGGCAGGAGCGGCGGGCGAAAGACGAAATTCATGCCTGAGCCCTCTCTAGGCATTTAGCGTCCAGTTATTGTATAGTATGGAACACTGCGGGGACAAATGAAAAACAGCCATAAGACAAAAGAACAACTCGAGCAGGAGCTCTCCGCACTGCACAAGCGGGTCGGCGAGCTGGAAGCCTCCATGGCCAAACGGGTTTCCGAGGAAGAGGGGCTCCTTGAAAGGGAGGGGAGGTTCGTTACCGCCTTTCTCAAGAGCGCCATCCCCATAGCCATCACCACCATCGAGGAAGGACGGTACGTAGAGGTGAATGAGGCATTCTCAAAGTCGATGGGCCTCGGGCGCGATGATATCATCGGTAAGACCTCCACGGGTATCGGCTGCATCACGGAAGAGCAGAGAAGTCTTTTTCTCAGAGAGCTGCGGCAGAAAGAGCAGGTGGAGAATTTGGAGCTCCGGATGACCACGGGGGGCGGAGAGAAGCGATACGGGCTTTTCAATGCAACCAAAATCCACCTCGGCAAAGAAGACTTTCTTCTCACCATGGTCACCGACATCACGGACCGCAGGCTGGTGGAGAACGCGCTCAGGCAAAGCGAGGAAAGGTCACGGAGGCTCAATGCCGCCTCCTTCGGGGGCATCTGCATCCATGACAAGGGGATCATAAAGGAAGCCAACCAGACACTGGCCTCTATGGTGGGGTACGAACCATGGGAGCTGATCGACAGGAGCGGCCTCGACTTCATCGCCCCTGAATTCCGGGAGATGGTGGCAAAGAACCTCTTTTGCGGCTATGAAAAACCTTTTGATACCGTCGCCTTGAGAAAAGACGGATCGACCTGCTTTCTGGAAGCCCAGGCGAAGAAGATTCCCTTCGACGGCGGCCAGCTAAGCGTGATCGAATTCAGGGATATTACCGAGCGGAAACGCGCGGAGGAGGCGTTCCGGGAGAGCGAGAGGCGCTATCGCGAGCTTTGTGAGTCCCTGCCCGAGATTGTCGCCGAATTCGATGAGAAAGGAAATTTTGAATTCGTGAACCAAAACGGTTTCAAGGCCTTCGGCTACACCAAAGAAGATCTGGACCGGGGTCTCAATGTATTCCAAATGGTCGCGCCCGAAGACCGGCCCAGACTTCTCGCAGCCATCCAGAAAATTCTCGCGGGCGAGCAGACCGCGGGGGCGGAGTACGGGATGGTGAAAAAGGACGGCAGCACGATTACCGCCGTAGCTTACACGAACCCGATTATCCGCCGGGACATGGTCGTGGGATATCGCACTATTTTAATCGACATAACAGACCGCAAGCAGGCCGAAGAAGCGCTGCGCCGGAGCGAAACCAGATACCGCACGCTCCTCGAAAGCATCAACGACGGCGTTTATATTTTGGATGAAAAGGGATGCTTCACCTTTGTAAATGATGTAATCGTAACACGAACGGGACGCCCTAAAAAGTGGTTCATAGGAAGGCATTTTCTCGAGCTGATCAGGCCCGATTACAGGGGTTTTGCCCGCGAAGGCTTTGCCGCCAATCTCCGCGGCGAGATGGTCCCCGCGGGCGAGGCCGCAATCGCCTACGCGGAGCCGCCCAGGCGCATGCTCTGGGTGGAGCTGAGCACGCGGCCGCTATTTGAAGAGGGACGCGTAACCGGCATTATCGGCACTTCCCGGGATATCAGCGCCCGAAAGCATGCGGAGGACGCGCTCCGGAAAAGCGAGGAACGGTTCCGGAGGCTCGCGGAAAACGCCCGCGACATGATCTACCGGCGCTCTTTATCGGAGGGCGAATACCAGTACGTAAGCCCGGCGTCAGTCGAGTTGACCGGGTACGGGCCCAATGATTTTTATAGCGATCCCCTGCTCGGACGCAAAATTGTCCATCCGGACTGGGCAACATACTTTATTGCGGGAGAGATGAGGCTTCGTAGTGGAGAGACGACCGCCAGTTGCGAATATAAGATCCTTCACAAATCCGGCGAAGAGAGATGGCTCTACCAGCGCGACGTGCTTGTATGCAATAACGTGGGCGAGCCCATGGCCATCGAGGGCATCGTGACCGATATATCGGAGCGAAAGAAGGCGGAAGAGGCACTGAGGGACAGCGAGGAGAAGTACCGGTCCATATTCGAGCGGTCGCCGCTGGGCATCTTTCAGACTACCCTGGAAGGCAGGTTCATACGGGTGAACCCCGCACTGGCGGGAATGCTGGGATACGACTCGCCGGAAGAGCTGATCCACGCGATCTCCGACATCGGCGCCCAGCTTTATGCGGAGCCCGGTGAGAGGGCCGAGGTATTGCGCACCGTGCTCGAAAGCGATGGACAGCGCGTATTCGAGAATGATTATTTCCGGAAAGACGGGAGTAGGGCCCGTGGCCATCTTACACTCAGCGTGGTGCGCGACGAAAACGGAGCGCCCCATCACCTGGACGGAATCGTAGAGGACATCACGGAAAAGAAGAAGATGGGGGAAAAGCTGCAAAATACCATGGCCCACCTCAGGGCATTGTCCCATCGCCTCCTCGAGGTGCAGGAAAAGGAGCGCCGTCATATTGCCCGCGAGCTGCACGATGAGATCGGTCAGACCCTCACCGCCCTTAAGATAAGCCTTAAAAGGGCGGAGCGCGCGAAGAGGCCGGGACCTGCAAGGGCCTCTATAAGCGAAGACGCGAAAATGGTGGAGGGCCTGATAAAACAGGTCCGAAGCCTTTCCATAGAGCTCAGGCCTTCGATCCTCGATGACTTCGGCCTTACCGCCGCACTGGAATGGTATGTCAATTGGATCTCCGATAAGGCAGAGGTGAAAACGGAGTTCCGGACGAAATTCAAGGAAGAGAGGCTTGCGCCCCTTATCGAGCTTACTTGCTTCCGCATCGCCCAGGAGGCGCTGACCAATGCGGTGCGCCATGCCGGGGCGCACAAGATCGTGGTAGATCTCAAGGCGGTTGATGAAGAGCTTCACCTCACGGTGAAAGACGACGGTCATGGCTTTGACGTGGAGAAGACCCACAAGAGGGCGCTCAAGGGAAAAACTTTCGGCCTTCTGGGCATGGAGGAGCGGGCGTCCCTCGCGGGAGGCAGTCTAAAATTCATCTCGGAAGCCGGCAAGGGGACCACGGTACACGCAGTCTTCCCCCTCCAGGCGTTATCCGGGCAAGAGTAAAAGGAAGGCTCCTCCCCATTCTTTTCTTTACGCGGCCATGTGTCTTTTGATATATTGGCGCGGTGGGACGGGGATTGATATGGATGGTCGGACCGGGGAAAAAAGCGCTTCCTTTCTTTCGATGCCCTGCCTTTAATTGTGCTTTTCTCGCTCTTCTTTCCTTTATGCTCCCTTCACTCCCGGTTGGGGCTTCGGAGGGGGTTATGGAGGCGTTGTTTCGGGGGGAGATGGGGATCGACTTCCGCTCTTTTTATATGAAAAGGTCTTTTGAGCAGGCGGGGCAGACCACGGGCCAGGAGTCCCTCGCCTTCGGGGGGAGTGTCGGCTACAGGACCAGGTGGTGGAAGAATGTGAGGGCGGGCGCCACCGTATTCACCTCCCAGGGCTCAGTCTTCACCGATCCGGATAAAAGCGGCGCCGGTATTCTCGGCCCCCGCCAGACGGGATATAACGTACTGGGCCACGCGTATGTGCAGGGAAGGCTCTCAAAGACCGAATTTACCGCGGGACGGCAGGAGCTTGTCACCCCCTTCGTCAACCCTTACGACGTGAGAATGACCCCCTATGCATTCGAGGCCTACACGATCCAGAGCAAGGAGATAACCGGCCTCACCTTCGTGGCGTCTCATGTCGCGAAAATCAAGAAATGGACCTCAACCGATTTCGACTACATGTCCGATGCGGCGGGCCTGACAGGCAGCCACAGGCCCCTCACCATGGCGGGCGCCGTCTATGAGCCCTCGGCCGGCTACCGGTTCCAATTCTGGGATTACTATTGTTACGATTTCATGAATGTCTTCTATTTCCAGGGGGATAAGGAATGGGACCTGGGCAGGGGCTTCTTCTTTCTCGGTTCGGCCCAGATGATAAACCAGCATGATGTGGGAAGCGCGCTGGCCGGGACGTTCAATACGAGCATGGCGGGAGTGCGGGCGACGCTCAAATGGAAGGACCTGGGCCTGACCCTCGCCTACACCGCAACAGATACGAACCATGACGTTTTTAACCCCTGGGGCGGGTATCCCGGGTATACTTCCATCATGGAAGAGGACAACGACCGGGCGGGAGAAAATACATGGCTCGCAAGCCTCTTCTACGACTTCTCTTCTCTCGGGGCCGAGGGCCTCAATTTCTTCACCATCTATACGGACTCCTCCACCCCGAAGACCGGGCCTCATGCATCACCGAGTCAGAGGGAGATGGATTTCAACCTCCGGTTCAGGCCGAAAAGTTTCCTTAAAGGATTATCTCTCCGTATGAGGGCGTGCTATGTATCGCAGGATAAATCAATGGGCGGCAAGGATATCGCCGACTACAGGATCATCCTGAACTACCGTCTCCCCATCGGTTCGTGGTGACGGGCCTCAATATTCGCCGAAGATCCTCCTGATCTCGTCGGTATCTTTTGTCCTGGTGAGGGCGAAGAGGAGAAGTATCCTCGCCTTCTGGGGATTCAACGTGTCGGCCGTGGCGAAATCGTCCTCCCGGTCCTCGGCGACGGCCGTCACCATTCCGCTTCCCGTCCTGGAGGAGCGGACGATGACCACCCCTTTCTTTCTCGCCTCCCTGAGGGCATCTCTCGTCAGACCGAACATACTGCCGTCGCCCATGCCCGCATGAACGATCCCTTCCGCTCCCGCTTTCACCGCCGCCTTCGTGAGTTCTTTCTCTCCTTCGGCGTGGCCGTAGACGATGTCGACCCGCGGCAGGCGCATAATTCCGTCGAGGCTGAATTCGCTCCCGACCGTATGCCTGCGGGTGACGGTCCGGTAAAAAGAGACCCTCCCGTCGAGCACATAACCGAGGCAGCCGAAATCGGGTGTTTTGAAGGTATCCGCATTGGTCGTATTCGTCTTGGTCACGTCCCTCGCCGCGTGTATCCTGTCGTTCATGGCCACGAGCACGCCTTTGCCCCGGGCGGACGTGCTCCCTGCAAGGGAGACGGCGTTGAAGAGGTTTAGGGGGCCATCGGCGGACATGGCTGTCGCGGGCCTCATGGAGCCGACGAGTACCACTGGTTTTACGCTCTTCACGCAAAGGTTGAGGAAATAGGCGGTCTCTTCCATGGTGTCCGTGCCGTGGGTAATCACCACCCCGTCCACGTCATTTTGAGCCAGAAGGGCGTTCACCCGCCGGGCGAGTTTCACCATGATCCCGTCCGTCATCTGGTTGCTGCCGATATCTATAATCTGCTCCCCTGATAAGCGGGCAGCCATGTCGATACCGGGAACGGAGCGGATAAGGGCCATCACGTCGAGGACCCCCGGCTTATATTCCTTGGTCTCACTTGGAGAGGCAGCCGACCCCGCGATAGTGCCCCCGGTCGCGAGAATCACCACCCGTGGGAGATTTTCCGCGCTGAGAGGAAAGGCGGTAAGCAACATGATAACGAGAAGGAAAAGCAGGGTCTTTATCTTCATTCCGGGAATCGCGGCCATTTCGCCTCCTTGTGATATGTCTCCAATCGTACAATTTTGCGATAAAACCTCCGGGGTTGCAAGGAAAAAGGAGCCTCACCTTAAGTAAGTGAGGGGATGGCCGATAAACCCAGTGGGTGCACGCCGCGCAAGGGCGAGGCCCGGTACGATGAACCCTCGTGAAGAAATGACCAGTTATTAATCCAATACGACAGGAGGATTACCCATGAAAGGAAGATCTATTTTCACCGTGATGGCATCGATTCTCGGCATGGCGCTTATCGGCGGATGCGCAACCAAACCGCAGGTGGTCGTAATGCAGGAGCCGGCGGGACAGCAACGGCAGGTTACGGTTCCTGGAAGCACCCTTACGGGAGCTGCTTCAGGCGAGCAGGCGGACGCGCTGGCCAGGGAGATCGTCGACGCGAACAATAACAGCATGAAGGAATTTGACAAGCTCCAGGGCCACCTCGATAAAGAAGACAAGCGCATGGCGGAGCTCCAGTCCATCGAGAATAAAGAGCTTCAGACGGCACAGCAGTCGCTGGCAAAGCTCGAAAAGCTTTCCAACGAGCAGGGCACGGGCCAGATCACGCTCTTCTTCAAAACGGGATCGGCAAAACTGGACCATATGCAGGCGCAGCGGCTCATAACGTTCCTGGACTATCTTTCCCGCTCCAGTCACGGCAGAAAGGTAATTCTCCTCTCGATAGGGAGCGCGTCGGCAACAGGAAGCGCCAAGGTTAACAAAAAGCTGAGCGTGGAGCGCTCCGAAGCGCCCCTGTCCGCTATCGAGCAGTATCTGGTGAACGTCCCCCACACCTTCTATAAGGTCACGGGCATAGGCGACATGTATGCCCCCAAGGGCGAGTCTCTCCAGGTGGAACAGCGCTACCAGAACGTACGCATCGTGGCGGTATACGATAAGAGCGACATTCCCAGGTAAGGGGCGGAACAGTCCGGCATGGCCGGGATCGATCCCGGCCATGCCGCGCGGAGGCGCGGCTGGTTCGCCTCGTTCGATCATTCCGCTTCACGTAGTGGAGAGAATCTTGACACGCCTTCCATCATCTGCCATACCCACACATGGAAAAGAGGGCTCCAGACACCACCCGGGTAATTTCGGGCCTCGATCTTCCGATTACTGAAAGAAAGCTAAAGAGATGAAGGGCCATGAAGGCCGGGAAAACAGGATTATCCTTTAATAAGGGTTCGCGTCATGACGACCCACGGGCCGTCATGACGCGGAATCCATCTATTCATGATGGATAAAAACCTCGGTCTGCGCCTATGCCAAAATTCTCACCATCTTCTCCCGGTCCCATTGACGGGTCTTTGCCGCGGCGATAAACGCGTTCTTATTCTCCACGTCCACGATGCCCGCGTCCTCTCCCGCATTCGCCGCGACCAGGAGCTCCCGGCCCCCCCGGTCAACGGCGATCGCCTTGAGGTGATTGAAGGCATCGCTTACGAAATCGATGGCCGCACATTCCTTCTTGAGCATCTTCGCTCCTTCGCCGGAAAGGATCACTGCCACGGCATCGAAGATCACGGAAGGCGTTCCTGCAAGCTGACCGTGGGCCGGCAGGAATGAGCCGTCGGCAAGCTTCGCCCCTCCTACTTTCGGAGCGACGATCTTTACGACTGCGCCCGCGTCGGTCGCTGCCTTCCTGATCCTCTCGACCGCCGCGCCGTCGGAGCCGTCGGCAACGAGGATACCCACGGAGCGCCCCATGAGCGTCTCCTTTGCCCTGCCGATGATCCGTAGCGCGGGTGAGGGCGCCATATCGATAACGGGCGCGGCGAGGGGCGGCGCATCGGGCATCCGTTCCATGCCCAGGCCCGCGGCAACCCTGTCCGCCAGGCTTTGGTCTATATGCCTGAAGTGTCCGACCATCGCCTCGCGCACGTGCGGATGCTCGACCTTGGAAAGCTCAAAAACCAATGCCGAAGCGATATGGGCCTGCTCATAGCTGCTCTGGCTGCGATAGAAGAGCCGGGCCTGGCTGTAATGGTCGCCAAAGCGCTCGGCGCGGATACGTCCCTTTTCTCCTGATTCCATGGCGGCCAGGCTGTGGAAGCCCTTCTCAGGGGTTTCCCGCGGTGCGGCTGCGGATAATGAGGTGGGCTCGTAGGAGACCTGGCCCGTCGGCGTGCTCATCTGCATATGTCCGTCCCGCTGAAGGTTACCCATGGGGCACTTCGGCATGTTGATCGGGATCTGGTGAAAATTTACTGCTCCGAGGCGTGAAAGCTGCGTGTCCGGGTAAGAGAACAGGCGGCCCTGAAGCAGGGGATCGTTCGAAAAGTCGATACCGGGGATGATATTTCCGGGACAATAGGCGACCTGTTCGGTCTCGGCGAAAAAATTGTCCGGCCAGCGATTAAGGACCATCCGGCCGATTACCTGGAGCGGCACCATCTCTTCGGGAATCAGTTTCGTCGCATCGAGGTGATCGAAGGGGAATTTGCCCGCCTCCTCCTCGGTAAAAAGCTGGACCGCGAGGTCCCATTCGGGAAAATTCCCGGACTCGATGGCATCCCACATGTCGCGGCGGTGGAAGTCCTGGTCGGCGCCCGATATTTTCACGGTTTCATCCCAGATGGTGGACTGGACGCCAAGTTTCGGGCGCCAGTGGAACTTGACGAAAGTCGACTTGCCCACGTCGTTGATCAGCCTGAAGCTGTGAACCCCGAAACCCTCCATCATCCTGAGCGACCGGGGTATGGTGCGGTCGGACATGATCCACATGACCATGTGCATCGATTCGGGCGTGAGAGAAATGTAATCCCAGAAGGTATCATGGGCGGTTGCCGACTGCGGAAAGGCGCGGTCGGGCTCCATCTTGACCGCATGGATCAGATCGGGGAACTTGATGGCATCCTGGATAAAAAAGACAGGGATATTGTTGCCCACAAGGTCCCAGTTTCCCTCTTTCGTGTAAAATTTGACGGCCATCCCCCGCACGTCCCGCGGGGTGTCTATCGAGCCCGCGCCGCCCGCCACGGTAGAGAGACGCATAAAGACAGGCGTCTTCACGCCCACTTCGGTAAGTATGCGGGCCTTGGTGAATTGCTGGAGAGAGACTGTCAGCTCGAAAAATCCATGGACTCCCGTGCCCCGGGCGTGAACGATGCGCTCCGGTATGCGCTCATGGTCGAAATGCATGATCTTTTCGCGGAAGATAAAATCCTCGAGGAGCGCCGGACCCCGGGCAGAGGCCTTGAGCGTGTTTTGGTCATCCGAAATGGGAACCCCCAGATTCGTGGTAAGGGTCCCGCTCTCCCCATTCGAAACCTGGTGCAGCTCACCGCCTTCGCCGACGTGAGTCACCTTGCCGCCGGCCTGTCTCTTTTCATGCTTCCCTGTGGTATCTGTATTTTTATCTTTTGCCATAATTTCTCTCCTTTCTTCGCGAACACAGTCTGCTCCGGAGGTCATGCTGGTGTTCGGGCGACTTCTCCCGATGCCGGCGCATTCATAACTGGCAGACCCCTTTTCCCTGACTCCATGGGGGGTTGTGAGGCTTTATGTGCGACTATCTCGCCCTATATACCCCTAAGTAATCACCCCGGTCACTCCTGTCAATGCCTTTCGGAATGGGCATTGCAATGATTGGCGGGATTGAGGCAGGACCTCCGTCGCGGCTTCTCACCCGCTCATTTCATTGACTTTTTAATAATATCATGCTAAATATTCTTCCAACGGTGGGCGTAGTTCAACGGTCAGAGCATCAGGTTGTGGACCTGGGGGTTGGGGGTTCGAGACCCCTCGCCCACCCCAATAAACCTACAGGAAATAGGCTCCTGCCAAGGAACCCATTTACTCTCTGCATAACTTTTCTCGACAATTTATTTTTGTGATGCGATAAGAGGGACGGAAAAATGTCCCACCGGGACATATGAATCCGGCAGGTCTATCCCTCACCTGCCGGAGACCTTTGTTTTCCCTCGGTAGGAGGTTCCCTCCCCGGCTATACCAGGTAGGGCTCCCACGTCTTGGCGGTCTTGGTGATATAATCCGCGGGCAGGCCCTTTACGAGCTGGTTATGGCCGGGAAAGAGCATGTCCACTTCCAATTCCGCGAGGCGATTGAGCGATGCCTTCAACTGGCCCGGGTTCGCCCCGAAAAGGTCGAATCTGCCGATCGAATAGTCTGCATATATTACGTCGCCGGGTACAAGCGCTTTGAGTGGGCGGTTATAGAGTGCAATACCCCCC
>DASXUJ010000031.1 GCA_036504895.1 Syntrophorhabdaceae bacterium | reverse complement strand
TCATCGGCTTGGGCGGAAAAACCTGGAACAGGTCAAGAACTGCACGGATCATTACATCGTGGTCTCTGAAGCGGTAAAGCAAAATCTTGTATTGAACCATGATATCCCGGCAGAGAAAATCGATATCGTCAAGGGTTTTATCCCTTCATCAGCGCGGGGTCCTGAGCCGGGGGTCCGTGGAAACATACGTGAGTCCCTCAACATTCCCAAAGACGCATTCGTTGTAGGCGGCTCCGGCGCTGAAACATGGCGAAAGGGGAAGGACCTGTTTATTCAGACCGCATTTTCAGTGCGCAAACGGCCCACCGAAAGAGAGATCCATTTCTTGTGGGTTGGCGGCAGTGGACAGGGAACAGAGCTATATGAGCTGGAGCATGACATACGCCATGGGGGCTTATCCGGAAAGGTGCACCTCGTGGACCAGGTGTCGAACCCTGCAGACTATTATACCGAATTCGACGTATTCGTTATGACATCCCGTGAGGATCCCTTCCCCTTGGTTAATCTCGAGGCAGCGGCTCTGGGAAAACCGATCATATGTTTTGATAATGCCGGCGGGACACCCGAATTCATCGAGGAAGACGCGGGCTTCGTGGTGCCCTATCTCGATATAGAGGCGATGGCCGATAAAATTGTTCTTTTCGCCGGAGATGAGCGGCTTAGAAAAGAATGTGGTCTCGCGGCAGCGAGAAAAGTCGCCGAACACCATGACATTGCTGTGGGTGCCGAAAGAATCGCTCAAGTTATAGAAAGGTATACCTCTCGCTGGTGAGCCGGGCCATATCCGGACATGAGGGGAATTTTCATAGTAATAAGGAGGAGGCAGGGATGAAGATATTCGTGACAGGAGGCGCCGGATACATCGGCAGCCATATAGTAAAGAGACTGGGGCAGGAAGGCCACGAACTGATGATATTCGACAATCTATCTACCGGTCATGAGTGGGCCGTGCTGTATGGTGACCTGGTGAGGGGCGACCTCGGTAATGTGGCCGAAATCCGCACGGCTCTCGAGGTTTTTCAACCCGACGCCGTTATTCATTTTGCCGCATCCATCCAGGTGGAAGAGTCGATGAGGGACCCGCTCCAATACTACCGCAACAATGTGACAAATACCATCAACCTTCTGCAGGCCCTTATGGACCAAGGGGTGAGAAACTTTCTCTATTCGTCAACGGCAGCGGTGTACGGAATACCGGAGAGGACGCCTGTCGATGAGACGACGCCCCTGAATCCTATCAATCCCTATGGAGCGTCAAAAGTCATGATCGAGAGAGTACTTATGGACCTTGCCTCGGCTACCGACTTCAGGTACGTGGCGTTGCGGTACTTTAACGTGGCAGGGGCAGACCCGGACGGCCAGATCGGCCAGTCGTACAAAGAGGCGACCCACCTCATCACCCGTGCACTGAAAACAGCCAAGGGGGAGTATAAGAAGATGAAGGTCTTCGGCACGGATTATCCTACCTTCGACGGCACCTGCGTGCGCGATTATATCCATGTGGATGATCTTGCAACTGCCCACCTTAATTCGCTGTATTATCTCCTTGACACCGGAGAAACTACGATCATGAATTGCGGCTACGGTCATGGGTTTTCCGTCCGGGAAGTCGTAGACATTGCCAAGAAGGTTACGGGAGTCGATTTTCCGGTCGAGTACGCTTCGAGGAGGCCGGGAGACCCGCCGGCCCTCATCGCCGACAGCACGCGCCTCAGAGATGCCACGGGATGGAGCCCACGCCATGATGATCTCAGTTTCATCATCAAAACGGCATGGGAGTGGGAGAGGGGGCAGGCCGCGATTCCCTTGTCGCCGAGGGGGTAAAGAATGGTTTCAAAGGTTGCCGCGGCCAGAGTTATTGCGTTCTATCTGCCCCAATTTCATCCAACCCCCGAGAATGACGAGTGGTGGGGTAAAGGTTTTACGGAATGGACAAATACGGCAAAGGCAAAACCGCTTTTCAGGGGTCACTATCAACCCCATGTGCCCGCAGACCTGGGCTTTTATGACCTGAGACTCAATGAGACGCGAATCGCCCAGGCGGAAATGGCCGGCCGGTATGGGATCGAAGCATTTTGCTATTATCACTACTGGTTCGGCGGCAAACGACTTCTCGAAAGACCCTTCAATGAAGTTCTTGCATCCGGAGAGCCTGAATTCCCCTTCTGTCTTTGCTGGGCAAACCATTCCTGGACCGGCATTTGGGCGGGTTCCCCTGGAAAATGCTTAATTGAACAGGTCTATCCGGGAGTTGAGGACCACAGGCAACATTTCTTTGAGCTCCTCCGGGCTTTTACGGATCATAGGTATCTCACGGTAGACGGCAAACCATTGTTCCTGATATACGATCCCATGAGAATACCGGAGATACGACAATTAACCGACCTTTGGCGAAAAATGGCCGAAGAGTCCGGCTTAAAGGGCCTTTACCTGGTCGGAGTGGCCTGGCAGTCGGGGTGGAATGCAAGACAATACGGATTCGATGCCTCGACGGCAAAGGACAGGCTCCCTGCGCTGTCGAACGGCTGGGTCTCAAAGCGCAGGCCCGTTAAATGGCTGCAAAATTCATATCGAAAACGACTTGGAAGGCCGACTGTCCATCTCTATGAAAATATGGTTTCAGAATGGGTCCGTCAGAATGATACAGGCGATTTCCCATGTGTAATCCCGAATTGGGACAACACCCCCAGAAGCGGAACGCAAGGTCTGGTGCTTCATCGTGGTACGCCTGAGTTATTCAGGCAAGTTTTAAGAAAAGCATTGGAAAACATCAGAGGCAGGTCCGCAGAAGAGAGGCTTGTATTCGTAAAATCATGGAATGAATGGGCGGAAGGAAATCACCTTGAGCCGGACATGAAATTCGGAAAGGGTTTTCTGGAAGTAATAGGTGACGAGATGTATAAAGGATCATTCCGATGAAGAGTCCCGACATATCGGTAATAATCTGCACCTGTAACAGGGCGGATCGTCTGGCCGGGCTCTTTAAAGACCTGGAGTCGCAGATCATCGGAGAACCGGGTTTCCCGTGGGAGATCGTGCTCGTCGATAATAATTCAACAGATCGCACCAGGGAACTGGTAGAAAAGTGGAGGGAAGAGGGCGTGCTGGATGTCCGGTATGTCTTTGAAAAAAGGCAGGGCAAATGTTTTGCTCTGAATACCGGGATAGGCTCTGCAAGGGGTGAACTGCTCGCCTTCACCGATGATGATGTGAAACTGGATAAATATTGGATTTCATCCATTCACGAGGCTTCGCTCGGGTACCCCCACAGCTGTTTCGGCGGCAGGGTCCTTCCCATGGGCGATATCCCGCTGCCGCCCTGGCTCACGGATATAGACGCGAAATACCGTATATATGGTGGGGCCCTTGTAAAGCATGACCATGGTGCCGAGCCGGAAGAATACGGACCTTTGTCGAATCCCCCCATAGGCGCAAATATGTTCGTCCGTAAACAGATTTTCGAAAAACATGGATACTTCAACACGAAACTCGGCTATCTGAGTAGCGAGGTGAATATCGGCAGCGAAGATTCAGAGATAATGCATCGTTTCAGAACCGCAGGTGAGGCCATTCTCTATTATCCGAAGGCGCTGGTACACCATCCTGTACCGGTAGACCGGATAAACAAGGCATACTTCAGAAAGTGGTGGTGGGGTAACGGACGAGGCAAGGCCCGCTGGTTCGACGTTCCCCGGGACGGGGTCCGTTACCTGAATGTGCCGAGATATCTTTTCAGGGTGCTTGCGACGGACATGGTGCGGTGGATTACGGCGTGTGCGGGTCAAAAAGAATACAAGCGCTTCTACCGGGAAATGAGGATGCTTCACACGCTGGGCACTATATACGAGTTTTACATGAGTGGGGAAGGGTAGGCAATGGGTACGAATCCACCCGATGTCGCCGGAAAAGTGAGCGTCATCATCCCCACATATAACAGGGCCCATTTCATAAAGAATGCGGTCGAGAGCATCCAAAATCAGGAATATAAGAACCTGGAGATCGTCATCGTCGACGATGGATCCCGCGATGATACAGCGGAAATCGTCCGCCGTCTCCAGGAAGAAGATCAGAGGATTCGATTTTTCTCCAACGACCGGACCAAAGGTCCCTCAGGTGCGAGAAATACGGGGATTCTCAATTCATCGGGAGAATATGTTGCGTTCCTCGACTCCGATGACGTCTGGTTGTCGGGTCATTTGGAGAAAGGGATAGAAATCTTTGAAAATCACCACGACGTAGACGTTCTCTTCGGGAACTTCACTGTTGCCGATTTTGTCGGAAATAAATCCCTCTATAATTTTTTTGACAAGAAAGAACTTTTCCCGACACTCAATACCGTTCCGATTAGCCCCGGCGCCAGACAGATAAAAGACGACCTGTTTAGGGCTTTAATTAGAGAAAATTTCTTCCTCGTGGGGAGTTCCCTCCATAGGAGGAAGGTCATAGATGGTATTCTCTTCGAAGAGAATATCACGTACGCCGAAGACAGGGACTTTGCGATCAGGCTGTATATGGAAAAAGGCGCCAAATTCGCTTTCAGGGTAGATCCGGTGTTTATACTCTACAGACACGATTCAAGCTTAACCCAATATGACGATCTGCCTAAAAGGCAGAAGCTGATTCAATCGCACTTGTTTCTCTTCTCGAAATATCTGAAAAACTATGACCTCAGCAGATCGAACAGAATTCTTCTCAATAAATTGATCTCAAACGAGTTTCTTGCCCTTGCAGGCATAAATGGCGAAATGAAGAGATACCGACTCATGCTCGGTTCTTTGGTCGAGAGCTGCAAGCGCGGAATTTCTCTCGGCCAACCAAAGGCTCTTCTTAAATTGATCTATCTTGCTCTCGTGATGAAAGAAAATTGAGGCGTCCGAACTTGCCCCCATTCTACTCCGTCCCTCCGTCGGGTAATAAAATTCCTGTTGTCACAATACTTCGGGCAATAAGGAGGCTCTTGTCTTTTTCGGGTGATGAGACGGTCACCTCAATGAGAAAATTCTTTGGAAGCGCGCAGATTTTTAGTCTTTCTTCCGGCCGCGCTGCCCTCTGGTTGATCCTTAAGGCGCAATCGAGACTGAAACCTGGGAAGAAGGAGGTTCTGATCCCCGCATATACCTGTCCGGCGTTGGCATCATCCATCTTGAAGGCAGGCCTTAGACCCGCACTGGTGGATATCACTCTTCCCAATTTCGGCTTATCCGTTGAAGATTTGCAAAGGGCCGCAGGACCCGATACGCTCGCTGCAGTCATTGTGCACCTTTTCGGATTCCCTGCAAATGTGGGGGAAATAAATAAATTCTGCAAAGAGAAGGATATTTTTCTTATCGAAGACTCTGC
The DNA here is from genome assembly GCA_036504895.1 of Syntrophorhabdaceae bacterium. Lineage (NCBI taxonomy): Bacteria > Pseudomonadati > Thermodesulfobacteriota > Syntrophorhabdia > Syntrophorhabdales > Syntrophorhabdaceae > Syntrophorhabdaceae bacterium. Next base: position 15,345 of record DASXUJ010000031.1, on the reverse strand, counting down.
TCAGGCATTACGAAATCCGGCGGTCGGTTCGCCCGGAACAATGGCCGGACTTGAAGGGGATGCCGGTTTTTTCAGCTTCGGCAGGGGAAAGCCGCTTAGTGTGTTACATGGCGGGGTTGCAGTATTCGGTTCCGAGGATATTTTCGATTCGGCAACTGCCATATTCAAGGATTTAACGGCGCCGTCTATGACAGCTGCGATGGAATATGCAGTAAAACTTTGCTCTTATCTCGTTTTTTCCCATCCTCGGTTTTATTGGATTCCCGAAAAACTATCTTTTCTCCACCTTGGAGAGACGATTTTCGAACCTGAATTCGAAGCATCAAAAGGCTTGCGATTTGGCAGGCTTATTTTCAATGAGATGGCGCACCTCGTGAACGAGGAACAGGTAATCAGAGAGAGGAACTCATTATGGTACGGGGAAGCTTTTAATGGCTTACGCCACGTAGTCAGGCCACCCGTTTTACCCTTTCCCTATCTTCGATATCCATTGATGATTCGAGAAACGGAATTGAGGGATATCATTCTCAATGAACTAAGGAGCCAAGGAACGGGAGCTGCCCTTTATTACCCCTCACCGCTCAATACACTGCCCGGCTTGAGAGATGTTCTGCAAGATCCGCGGGTATACGAAAATGCAGAAAAGATCTCAAAACAGCTCATTACCCTGCCCGTGCACTCGGGCGTCACCCCGAGGGATCTTGAGGCGATAAAGTCCATCGTACTCAATGCGGCCGCAACATGGAGCAACAGATAGAGGAATTAACCTAATGACGGAACTTACCTTTCACACTCTTGATCATGAATCTGCCTGGGACGACTACGTAACGGGCCACCCTGATGGAACGTTCTGTCATCTCAGCGGGTGGAGGGATGTTTTCAAAGAGACTTACGGGCACAAGGACTATTATGTGTCGGCACGGAACGGAGGCGCAATCGTCGGGGTATTGCCCCTTTTTCTTCTCAAGAGCCTCGGCAGAGGAAGCAGGCTGATCTCAATGCCTTTCCTTGACTGCGGGGGCATTTTAGCTGAGAACAGCGACGTCGAAAAGGAGATCTTTTGCCGGGCAACGAATTTTGCAGGAGCGGTGAAAGCAAAAGCCATTGAGCTTCGCTATGGCGGGCCACTGCAGCGGGCTCGGGTAGTGACGGGAACAGAGGAAGGAAGGGGGGCAGTTTTTGTCGACGGCATAGAGATGCCTTTTTTAGCGCGATCCCATAAAGTGCGGATGCTGCTCAAGCTTCCGGATAACACTGACGCCCTTATGGCTTCGTTCAAGTCAAAGCTGCGGAGCCAGATAAGAAGACCGATCAAAGAAGGGTGCGAAGTCTCTATCGGGGGCGTGGAGTTGGTGAATGACTTTTATCGTGTTTTCACAGTCAATATGCGCGACCTTGGATCACCGGTACACTCAAAGAATCTTTTTCTCAATATCTTCAAGAAATTTTCCGACAAAATTAAAATTGTCCTTGTTCGCAAGGAGGGGATACCCATTGCCGCGAGTGTGATTATCGGCTTCAGGGGAACCCTTTCCAATCCCTGGGCATCCTCACTCAAAGAACACAGCCGGCTGAGCCCCAATATGCTTTTATATTGGGCTGCCCTGGCCTATGGCTGTGAAAATGGTTTCTCCTATTTTGACTTCGGGCGATCTTCTCCGGGGGAAGGCACTTTCAGATTTAAAGAACAGTGGGGAGCGGAGCCTCAACCTTTGAACTGGCTTATCTTTTCTCTAAATGGAAGGTCCGCAGAAGAAGACGGACTCGAAAAGTCGAAATATTCAAAAGCTATTTATTACTGGAAATTGCTCCCCGTCCCTCTTACCAGACTTATCGGACCGAGGGTTAGAAAACATATAGGACTTTAAGTAAGATGGCGGACACCGGAACTCGCGCATGTTTCGTGATATTGCCGCCGGTGACACAAATATTCGAAAGGGGAAGAGGGTGAACATCCAATATTTGACTTATAGCTCACAATCGGGCGTGGTGCAACAGGTGATCACCCAGCTGGCAAGAAAAGGGGCGAATATTACACTGAAGAACATCGGCAGCGACATTTTATTCAGCAGGCGGTCTGCCCTTCATCCTAACCTGCTTCTCACCTCTCTTTGCGCACTCCAGTCTCTCCATTATTTTAAACGGGAATGGGCGGAATGGCTCAGATCTCCGAACTTGAGCGGTCAAAAAGCGGGGGAATTGATAAGCTCATTTCTGAGAGTGCCTCTTGCCTTCGATATCATGACCCGTAAAGCGGCGCATGTCATAGATCAGGGGACAGATGCAGATTGCATCCTCCAGTCGGGTGTGATCTTTTCGCCTTCATACGAGCGGCCGAAGAAGCCCTTTTTTCTGTCAATGATCGATAATACGTACAGAATGGGAGCACCCTTTCTGCCTCGGAAATATGAAGAATATGAGGGACGGGTATACCATTTTGCATCCAGGATCTTTGCGATGAGCCATAATGTGAAACGTTCTTTGATGCACGATTACTCCGTGCCGGAAGACCGGATAGAAGTGGTGGGGGTCGGTCCGAATGTGACTCCCGAAATTCTGGGGGATGAACTCAACTGCTTGAAAAAGGAACCCTACAGAATAGTCTTTATAGGCATATGGTTCGAGCAGAAAGGCGGATTTTATCTAGTTGAGGCATTCCGCAGACTAAGAAAAAAGATACCCTCGGCCACCCTGATAATTATAGGGGGAACTCCGCCCATCGTCGAGGACGGGATAACTGTACTGGGACAAATTCCTCCCCTTGATGTGGCCCGGGAGCTATGCAAGGCCTCATTATTCGTTCTTCCCTCGATACGCGAGCCTTTTGGAATTGCCTTTCTGGATGCCATGTCTTTCGGTTTACCCTGCATAGGCACCAATGTCGAAGCAATCCCGGAAATCATCGACAACGGATACACGGGATTTCTGGTACCGCCTGCCGATGCGAATGCATTAGCGGAAAAAATGTATGAAGTGCTTGAGAACAAGTCAGCGGCGTCTTCCATGGGAGACGCGGGCCGCATTAAAGTTAACCGCCAATTCAACTGGCAGATTATCGGCGACAGGATCTTCTCCATTCTCGAGAAGCATTTATGAGAACTGCGTGGCGTCCTGCACTAATTGATCCGTCCGGCAATGACGTCATTTCTGAGAGCACCTTCCGGAGTTGATTCGAACAGGCTACCGTCCCTTCCTGACAAAAAGATGGCTCATCTAAGAAAAATACTGATTGTAGTCTACCTGTTTCCCCCTATTTCGGCGGTAGGAGCTATACGTTTTGCCAAATTTGCCAAATTCTTGCCGGAATTCGGCTGGGAGCCTGTTATCTACACAGTCGATCCCTCCCGATATGAGGACCACCGGTTTGAGGAGGGGTCGGGAGAGGACGATCCACACCTCATATATCGTGCCAGACCGGTTCCGGGGCCCCTCGAAATCTATAGCAGGCTCTTTCCCCGGGTAAACCATCGATCGGCGGACCAGCCCGAATTCGCGGCCCAAGGCGCAGGGCAGGAAGAAAGTCGGTCGTTAAAGAGAATTGTCAGTTCCCTGCTCAGGATTCCTGACGACAAACCGGGCTGGATGGCAAGCGTGGTCAAAAACGGCTACAGGATCATGAAAAAGCACGGAATAGATGTGTTCATGACATCCGGTCCCCCAATGGGTACCCATATGGCCGGCGCCCTTCTGAAGGCGGCAACAGGGGCAAAATGGTTTGCCGATTTCAGGGATCCATGGTGGGGCACCTGCCGCCGCCTAGCGCCTGAATTCAGGAGCACCTTGTCCGACGCACTCACGAAGAGAATGGAATCCTTTGTGGTAAGACGCGCCGACGTGGTAATCTCCACAGCTCCCAGTTTGACGGACTATTTCAGGTCCCTCCTGAACTCCGAACAAGGAAGTAAATGCATAACCATCACGAACGGGTTCGATGAAGATGATTTCACCGGTATACATGGTGAGACGTCGTCGGCTCGTGCTTCCGGAATACGCATATGCCACGCAGGGTCCCTTTACGCAGGAAGAAACCCGGAACCCTTCTTTGCCGCGCTTCGGGCGCTTCTGCTGCGGGGAGCACTCGATAAAAAATCGATTGACGTCGAATTCATCGGAGATTGCAGCGACTACAACGGAACCTCGATGGCCGAGCTGGTACAAAAATACAGTCTTGAATCAGTCGTGAATTTTACGGGCCTTATGCCCCACCGCGACTGCCTGGAAAGACTCACGAACGCCGACGGTCTGTTATTATTCGCTCAGGATTTTGCCGAGCAGATTCCCGCAAAGATCTTTGAATATTTGCGGATCGATAAACCTATTTTTGCTTTGGTGACTGACGGTGATGCGGGAAGGGTTCTGAAATCTTCTCCCCGGGCATTTCTTGCGGACCCCCATACCGCAGGCCAGGTAGAAGAGAGACTTCTGCAGATGCTCCGATTCATAAGTAAACCCGATCTTTCGGATGAAAGGGAAACTAATTTCAGGCAGTACGACCGCAGGATCCTGACACAACGACTGGCCGAATATCTCGATTATTACAGGCCGGTCCATTAAAGATGAAATGATTTGAGGAGGAGCAGGATGGATAAGTACGGAAGAATACGCACTCGGGGAGGTAACGGCATTCGGATAAATGCGACAGGTGCGGCAATAGAGACAAACATCCAAAACGAACGCACGAAAACCCCGCTCCTGCAGTTGGTCTTCTATGTTTTCGCCTTTGTGATCCTGGCGCGTCCCCAGGACCTTTTTCCTTTTCTCGTCCCCTTCAGGCCCGTTCTGGTTGTTGAAGCTTTTACTCTCTTGCTCTTTATCCTCCACTATTCGGAACTCGTGCCCGGTATGTCCACAAATAATAAGCAGGTGAGACTCTTTATCGCTCTTATAGGGATGATGGTATTGAGTATCCCCCTTGCATATCATCGCAGCCTTGCATTCGGATTTGTAATAGATTACCTCAAGGTCGGGCTGTTCTTCTTTCTCTTCCTGACCATTGCCGATACGGCAGATTCAGTGAGGATGGTTTTAAAGACGGCATGTCTCGGCGTTCTGATGTATACGCTATTCATTCTGCTTACAGGTCTGGACAACAGAACTACCGCCGGCGGTATGTTCGATGCAAATGATATCGCTTTTTTCATCATCTCCTTTCTTCCCTTCAATTTTCTCTTCCTTGACAGAACAAATTCGATCTTTATGAAAGTAGTGTCCATTCTAAACCTCGGACTCGGCAGTCTCACCATACTTCTCACGGGGTCGAGAGGCGGTTTTGTAAGCCTGCTCCTGGTCTTTGTCTTGTTGCTGTTCTCGAGGACCCGCACCGTCAAGGCCATGTATAAGGTGTTATTCGTGGTCCTCTGTCTCGCTCTGATCTTCTTCAAGAGCTCAAGTATCGATTTCGCACGCTTGGGGACTGTGTTCAGCCCCGCCGGGGACTATAATTTGACCGATGAATGGGGAAGAAAGGACATATGGGAGAGGGGCATAAAACTTATGATCACTCACCCCGTTACCGGAGTAGGGGCGGGATGTTTCGATATGGCCCTGGGTGAGGGAAGGCGGGAGGAGGGGAAGATCCCCAAATGGCAAACCGCCCACAATTCATTGATCCAAGTCGGTGCCGAAACAGGGTTGGCCGGATTGGTCCTGTTTCTTCTTCTGAGTTTTAATGCATACAAAACATTTTCGGCAGCGGCAAAAAAAGGACGGTCCAAAGAACTTATCGAAATTGGTGAAATGGCCCGCATAGGATTCGCCGGCCAATTCGTCGCCGCATGTTTTCTCAGCCAGGCTTACTCACCTTATTATGTATTTTATATAGCCTTGTCGGTATTCCTGGTCAAACTTCTCGACAAGGAAACCGATCTCGATTCCCGAACCAAAAAGGTAATTGAGATTTCCAGGCCCTTTCGTGTAAAGAAGGCGGCAGGATGAAAATTCTGGTAACGAACGCCAACAGCAGAATGGCATGCTCCATCGCGCGTTCTATGGCAAGAAACGGACATTCCGTGATAGCTGCCGATTACGTGCCTAAGGCGATGACCTTTTTCTCGAGGTATATTTCCGACAGGTTTCTCTATCCTTCTCCCTACTCCAAGCCAGCCGATTTTGTCCGCCACCTGACTATGAGGATCATTCGCGACGGTGTGGATTTTCTGATCCCGACTCACGAAGAGACATTCCTGATTGCAAAACACGCGCATATGTTCAACAAAATTACTCTTATGACCGTTCCCGATTATTCCGCCGTTCTGGAGGTGCATAACAAAGACAGGCTCTATTCTCATCTGCAAAACCTCTCTATTCTCACCCCTAAAACCATTCCTTTGTCCGGGTGTAGTGATTTCTCAGAACTGCGTAATATATTGCCCGGAAAGGCTCTCCTTAAGCCGCGGCAGGGGGGTGGGAATTGGGGAATTAAGTACCTCGACCGATCTTCGGATTACGAGGTGCAGATAAAGAATTACCTGACGTCGAATGCAATTGCCCGCGAGCGCGTACTCATCCAGGAATGGGTGCCTATACTCAAGAAATATTCACATGTGGTCATTTATCAAAAGGGTAAGCTGATTCAGGATTTCGCGGACATTCACCTTCGCGATTATCCATATGCGGGCGGGGCAGGTTCTCTCAGAATCAGTTGCGATCCCGGGCCCATGCGAGAAATTTCCAAAAGACTCTTCGACAGTCTCGGATGGCACGGGGTCGCAGAGGTTGAATACGTTACTCACCGGGAAACGGGAGATTTCTATATGATCGAGGTTAACCCGAGAATATGGGGCGGGTTGAACAGCGCCATGAGTTCCGGTCTCAATATCCCCGACATGCTTCTCCGAATAGCCAAGGGCAAGGAAGCGATGAAACCGGTAGAATATACCAGGGGCGTCGTAACAAGATGGTTCTGGGGCGACTTACGCGTTTTTCCGGAATATCTCAGGCAAAGTCCTTCGAAGCTTGGCGCATTGGGCGAATACATGAAATTGATGGTTAATGGGGCCACCACAGACGAGTTTCGCTGGGACGATCCCCTGCCGTTTTTTGTGTGGCCGGCCCATGCATTATTTAAAAGCATCAGGTACCGGTCATTGAGACCTGTCGCCTATGACAGCCTCGGTGGAGAATGGGAGTGAAAGTCTTGAAAGTGGTGCACATTATCGCATCCAACAGCATCGGGGGGGCCGAACAGGTGCTGCTCGACATTTGCCGCTCCCTGAAAACCGAAAAAGTGAAATTTGAAGCGGCTTTATTTGTTCAGCCCGGACAGTCCTGGGGGAACGCCTTTGCGAAAATGTTGGGCGATTACCAGATACCCCTTCATTTCATAGAGATGCATTTTCCTCTCAATCCTTCCGAGATCCTTCAAATTTGCAGAATTGTGAAAAAAACCACCCCTTCCGTGGTCCACTGTCATGGGATGAGAGCAGACCTTTTCGGAGGCATCGCAGCCAAACTGTGTGGCGTCCCGGCGGTGACGACCGTGCACGGATGGGTCCCCTTTACCCGAAAGATGAAGTTCTATACGTGGCTGGACCTGAAATCCATGAGGCTCTTTGATACGGTTATGCCCGTTTCCCGCTCCCTGGAAAAGGACCTGGCTCGATACCGTATAAACCCCCTGAGGGTCCGGCTTGTGCCGAATGTCCCGCCCCGGGCGAGTACGCCGGTTCGCGCCATGGTCCGCAAGCCGAACGGTTCTGTCCTTCAAATAGGATTTGTTGGCCGGCTGAGTCCCGAAAAGGGCCCTCTTTTTCTCATCGACGGAGTAGCGAAACTGAAAGAAACCGTGCCCCTCTTCCTTCATATAGCGGGGGACGGTCCGGAAATGGCTGCCGTTCAAGATAGAATAAGGGTTACAGGACTCGAGGATCGGACAAAAGTATATGGGTATTTTGACAACCCCCGGGATATTTATAATGTTTTAGACGTTCTCGTTCTCCCCTCACTAACCGAAGGTATCCCTCTTGCTCTTCTGGAGGCTATGTCCTTCGGCCTCCCTGTCATTGCGAGTGGAGTCGGCGGAATTCCGGAAATTGTGGAGGATAATGTGAACGGTCTTATTGTCCGGCCAGGTATGGTATCCGATCTGGCAGAGAAGATAGGACTTCTGGCCCGGGACCATGCTCTTCGGGAGAGGATTGGCAACGCGGCGAGAGAAAGGGTTGCCGAATTATGCGACCATCACAGATGGGAACAGCAGATTAACGAGATTTACCAGCGCTATGGAGGTGACAATGCTCTCGTTTCGTGAAGCAGGGGCAGCCGATTTTGATGCCTGGAATAACTTCATCGCCCAGTCCCCTAACGGCAACCTGCGACAGACTACCTACTGGGGAAAAGTAAAGTCCTATTCCGGCTGGGAGCCCTGTTATTACCTTGTGGAGAGGGACGGTGAAATCAAGGCAGTGGCCCTTGTGCAGGAAAGGAATATCCCCGCTGTTCCCCAAAAGCTTCTTTACTGCTGCAGGGGTCCGGTGGCAGACTGGCGGGACCAGGAGACGTGCGAAGCACTTTTTACAGGTTTAAAAGGGGTTCTCAAGGAAAAAAGGGGGTTCCTCCTCCGTATTGATCCTGAGCCCTTCTCGTGGGAAATAGATCAGGATCAGGTTTTTTCCGCCTCGGGTTTTTTAAAGCTTTCCGATCGCTGCACCGCCTGGAACAGGACGCTCTACACCACACGAGTCATATTGGACCTCGATGAAGAAGGCTTGTTCATGCGCATGAGAAGAAGCCATCGCCAGAACATCAATAGTGCGATCAAGGGGGGCGTCGTCACCCGGCACGAGCCTGACTCCGATGATCCGGAAGTATTTGCCGCTCTCATGCAGGGACTGGAGCTGAGGAGAAATTCGATGCTTCATTCGTCACAATATTATGGAGAGGTACTGAATAACCTCGTGAACAGCGGAATAGGCTTTTTCCTCAAAGCCAAAATAGAGGGACGTACCGTCTCGGGCCTCGTGGTGAGTATCCTTGGCGATAAAGGGTGGGCGGTATTCATGGCGAACGATTATTCTTACCGGAAGCTTATGCCAAACAAGGTGTTGCTATGGGAAGCAATCAGACTGAGCAAAAAAATGGGGTGCCGGTTTCTGGACCTGGGTGCTTCACAAGGCTCAGATGATTTCGATCCTGCCCATGACCCGTTGGATAATTTGAAAAGCGCCTATCGCCCTGAGATTGTCCATTACCCCGGATATTTTGATCTGCCGAATTCCTTCTATCCTTTTTTTCGCGTAACGGAAAGCAAGGTGCTGCCCGCTTTGTGGAAGTGGCGTATGAAGGTTCAGAGACTCACCCATCGAAACGGTATGGAAGAAAGGGCTCGCGCAGCCCCCGGGTAGATTGGGGGCATACGTCTCCGTCAAAGAGGTACACCACTTCTCGTTAAGACCCTAAAGGAAAAAAGGAAGGTAAAAATGTGCGGTATTGCAGGCATATTAGATTTGAACCACAAGCGAATCGATCCACACGATTTGTCGATTTTCACTCAAGTCCTGAATCACCGGGGCCCCGATGACCATGGCGTCTGGTTTCGGAATCAGGTGGGCCTGGCGCATACACGTCTTTCAATTATCGATCTCTCCGCAAAGGGCCATCAGCCGATGGCGAATGAAGACGAAACGATCTGGATCACTTTTAACGGTGAGATCTACAATTTCACATCTCTTCGAAAAGATCTTAAAGAAAAGGGACATATATTCAAAAGTGATACCGACACGGAAGTGATCATTCATCTCTACGAAGAAGAGGGAATTTCATGCATGAATCGTCTCAGGGGCATGTTTGCCTTTGCCATATGGGACGAAAAGAAACAGCAGTTGCTGATTGCCAGGGACAGGATCGGAAAAAAACCGCTTTTTTATACCATGCAGGAAAACAGGGTCGTCTTCGCCTCGGAGCTCAAAGCTATCGCGGCTTTACCATGGATAAAGAAGGAGATCGATCTGGAGGCGCTGGCTTACGTATTTTCCTATGACCATATACCATGGCCGCGGTCGATTTACAAAGATATAAGGAAATTACCACCAGGAAGCTTTATGACTTTCGGTCCGAATGGGCAAAGGGGGCCGGAGCGGTATTGGCGTCTTGATCTTTCAAATAAAACGGCAGCCACGGAAAAAGAAGCCCTTGATTTTCTGTCAACACTTCTTAAAGAGTCGATACAATTAAGGATGAGAAGCGACGTTCCTTTGGGGATGTTTCTCTCGGGAGGACTGGATTCGAGTTTTATTGTGGGTCTTGCGAGTAAAATGGTCGACCGGCCGATCAGGACTTTTTCCATAGGTTACCGCGACGAGGGGGTTGACGATCCGGAATTTAGTTACAGTAAGGAAGTGTCGGATTATTTTCACACTGTTCATCAGGAAATACTCTTCGATGAGAGTCTGATCACGGAAATGCCTCACCTCATGTACTCCTACGATGAGCCCTTTTGCATCCCCAATGCGCTGGCCCATTATCAGCTGTGCAGGGAGGCGAGAAAACAGGTTACCGTAGCCCTGGCAGGTGACGGATCAGATGAAATTTTTGCGGGTTACGATGTGTATAAGAAATTCAAGCTTCTCGACCTCGCGAGCATCCTGATCCCGGGAAGGCAGCGTGAAGAGTTTAGCGATTGGCCCATGTTGCCCGTGCGACATAACCTCGTTCCATGGTCGCTCCTGAACGCTCCCCGCGCATTCCGACGAGGCCTCGCAAAACAAATCACCTATCAGGATGCGGTTCGCCCGGTTTTTACCGGCGATGCCTGGCACATTCTAAAAGATCTGAATATGGGACGGCTTCTTTCTGATTTTTATCTTGAAGGTCGGCCGCGCCATTTCCTGGATGGCCTTCTCTACATGGACCTCTTCATTAATTACGCCTGGTCCACCACCATCGCCACCGACATATCGGGCATGTCAAATTCGCTCGAAGTGCGATCACCTTTTCTTGACCATAAAGTCGTGGAATTCGCTTTTTCCCTTCCGGCCCGGATGAAGCTCAGGATGTTTACAAAGGAAAAATATATCCTTTATAAAGCGGGCGCCTCATTCCTGCCGGAGTCGGTGACGAAGAGGAAGAAGATGTCCTACGGCGCGGGAATCCCATATAAACGGTTCTTCTTTAACCAGTGGGCGCCTTTTGTAAAAGATGTCATTCTGGATCAGAAGATTGCCCGGATGGGGATCTTTGACAGATCGTACGTGGAGAGATTGCTGGGAAATCCTGAAGGTCCTTATGAGGACTTCAAGACCTTATGGAGGATATTTTGTACCGCTTCGTTCTTGATTCACCCCACGCCGGATATACAGGCGGACCGGCGACCATTGATCTCAGAAAAGGAGAGGGGCAGAGATGGCGACACAAAGGACCTATCGAAGCATACCGGGCGAGGCGAGACACGTATATGACAATCCGGAGACGGTAAAGCGGTATTCAAACCGATTCCTGTGGCCGGTGGAGGAACACCTGTGTAATACCTATGTCCGGGCTCCCGGAAGACTTCTTGATATTGGATGCGCTGCCGGGAGGATGTCTGTTCCTCTTGGCCGGCAATCCGGCTTTCAGGTGGTGGGACTCGACATTTCTTTCAACCAGGTGAAAGAAGCGCTTGTCGCCGCCCTTGAAAGTGACGCGAGATGCTCTTTCTTTCAATGCGACATGCGGGCGCTCGGATTGGCCGACGGGTCGATGGATTATGTCTTTATCACCTATACATCTATAGGGGCGTTGACGCGACCGAAAGACAGGGAAAGGTGTGTGCAGGAAGTAATGAGGGTTCTGAAGCCGAAGGGCATTGCCTTTATCTCTGTGTGGAATCGTCTCTGGCCGGGAGCCTTCGGATCGTCATGGGCGAAATGGACGGCCCTGTGGCTGATGCGGCTACTCAGACTCAATGCCCACGGCCCGGGAAACAGAGTATGCTGGGAGGCGGGAGGGTACGTTCTCTGGCACTATTTTTCTTTTCCCGAAGCTGCATCATTGTTCAGAAAAGCCGGGCTGGACATATTGGGCATGATACCTTTTGCGGGCGCATGGGCCGAGAACCGTCTGAGTGAAAACTCATGGTGGTCACGCTATTTCGGTGAGGGCCTTTATTTTGTTTTGAGTAAGCCGGACAGAAGGCATGGAGCCCCTGAAATAGATGGACTGCTGAGGAATACAGCGGCCTCGATACGAGCGGAATGAAAGGCCAGGAAAAGATCAACCTTCTTTACGTGGTGATACAGACCAATCTCGGCGGGTCTGAAAGGGTGGTACTGGACCTCGCCCGCCACATCGATCATTCAAGATTTAAAGTACATCTTGCTTATTTCATCCCCGGGACGCTGGGCAGGGCGTTTGATGAAGCCTGTGATGAAACGATTCACATTAAGAAAGGAGACGGTATTGATGCCGGGGCAGTCCTTCAACTATCCCATGTAATTCGCACGAGAAAGATCGATGTGGTCAACGCTCATCATTACATGTGCTATTTTTACAGTTATCTGGCCGGGAAGATTCTGGCAAAGAGGGGATTGGTATATACGGAGCATTCCGTGCCGGAGGTTGAGAGTATCTCCGGAATACATAGGACCATCTGCAAATCATTTATGCGTGGCACGGACGCGGTGGTGGGGGTCTCGCAGGAGATAAGTGATGTGATGAGACAGAAATTTCCCTCCCATGCAAAGAAAATCATCGCCATTCCCAACGGTCTGGACGTTTCAGAATTTGCATCAGATGGCGATTCGGCACGGTGCAGGGCTGGTTTGGGGCTTCGGCCGGAGCAATTCGTCATAGGCATAGTGGCAAACTTTAGATACGTGAAAAACCACACCTGTCTTGTCCGGGCTTTTCACGATTTGAACGGAAGGTATCCCGACACCCGTCTGGTCATGGTGGGGAGAGGGTTTCCTGAAGACTCCGAAAACTCGGAGGGCGAGGTACGGCGCCTGGTGCACGACCTGGGGCTGGACGGACCGGTCATTATGACGGGATACCGTGAAGACACGAAAGATATCCTGAAAAGCCTTGACCTTTTCTGTCTTCCATCCTTTAGCGAAGGACTTCCGGTCAGTATTTTGGAAGCCATGGCTGCGAAAGTGGCCGTGGTGGCGAGCGATGTACGGGGAAACAGGGAAGCCGTCGCCTCCGGGAAAACGGGATTACTTTTCCCGTCAAACGATGACCGGGCATTGTCGCAGGCGCTCCAGCTCATGATCGATGACCGGGAGCTGCGCGTGAGGCTCAGGGAAAGGGCATTCACCCATGTTTCCGAAATCCATGGACTTCGCCGATGGATTTCCCGCTATGAAGACCTTTTCAAATCGATATCATTAAATGGCATCTCCATGAGACAGGCCTGTTTCCGGAATTCAAGTGTATGAGAAAACCAGTCACTCATTTCCACCTGTCGTATGCTAAAACCATCCACCCGGGGAAGGCTCACCGTTCCGGGAGAAAATCGGCGCCGAGGTGTCAGATTATCAAAAACCCTTTCTCACAGGGGTGATAGGAGCGAAAGCGATGGCACGTCTTTAAATTATAGTACTATGGCATGGCACTTGCTCTCTGTTCTGGTACAACAGCGGCCCGTTCGGGAGGGAAGGATGCCGATTACTGTATGTTGAATATCGGCACTCTTTACTTTGGCCGCGGGTAACGTGCGGACCGGGCTCTCAAGCGCGGGATGTGCGAAAAATATCAGAATTGGAGGTAAGACAGGAATGCGGAAACTTAGTTTTATTGTAGTATTGGCCATGTCGCACCGCAGGAGGATGAGATGAAGTTATTCGCATCAGTTGCGTGGGGCATCCTTCTCAGTGTAACCGTTATTACCGGTAGCTTTGCAGCCACCGTAAATCTCCCCTGGTCATCGAGTCTTAATTGTGCTCCCTGGACCTATGACGGCTCTTACAATGTGACACCGCCTGCGGGCTGTTCAGAATTTCAGCTTGAGTCATCAGGCAGCGCCTGCGGGACTTATTCGCAGATAGTGCCGGCAGCTAACCGGTCCGGCAGCGCGGGAAACGGCATTCGACAGCTGGTCGGGCCGGGAGACAACGTAGGCACAACCGGATTCGACATTAATTTCGGGAGCCAGCCATCCGTCTGGATCAGATGGTACCAGAGATATCAGACCGGCTTCACCTGGTCTACTCTGGATCATCATAAAGACCTATATCTGGTCGACTATACGAACGGGAAGACAAATCAGGGTATCATTCCCGAGCCCTATTTCGATACATACAGGGTCTTCTATGCCGCAGGATCAACAACGAATGCCGTGGTGTCGAACGATCCTGCCCATTCAGGGTGGAGCTATATCGGAGACGGTAACTGGCACCTTTACGAGCTGCATGTCACCAAGGCGGGCCTCATTCAGATGTGGATTGACGAACGCCAGATCATTAATGCGAACACGGGTACGACATTTCCCTATAACTGGGGACTCGTGCTATTCGGGTCAAATTCTGCTACACCCAGCAGTACCTGCAAGGCTGTAGATTATGATGACCTCGCAATCAGCAACACGGGCTATATAGGTCCTGTCGGCGGCGGTACGACCCCCACCCCGACTCCGACCCCCACCCCGACTCCGACTCCGACTCCGACTCCGACTCCGAGTGCTGTCTTTACTGAGAGTTTTGAGGACCTCAATTGGGCTTCCCGCTCATGGTATGATAATACGTCTCACGGCCTCCTGGAGACAGCCGGCTGTCAGTCGAAAAATTGCCTTAAATGGTCCTGGGCTCAAGGGGCAACCACACCAACCAATGGAGGCGGTGTACGCAAGCTGTTCACGCCGACTGAAGAGGTATTTCTCAGATATTATGTGAAGGTCGATTCCAACTGGCAGGGGAGTGGCGTCGCCTATCATCCTCACATGGTCCAGATCATGAGTGATAAGGATGATGCGTACCAGTCGCCTGCTTATGCAAATCTCGACACCTACTTCGAAATTAACGGCAACCCTCCGACCGTAATGTTCGGGACCCAGGACAGCGTCCTGATTAACTCATCCCGGGGCACCCCTCCCATAAATCTCGCAGGCATCACGGAGAGCAGAGCTCTCGCAGGCTGTAATGGAGAACTCGGCGATCCCGGTACTTCCGAATCATGCTACCAGAGCGGTAGCTGGTTCAACGGGAGGAATTGGAAAGATACTACCCCGCTGAGTAAGAATGCCTGGCATAAGCTTGAGTTCTATCTGAAGATGAATACCATCTCGGGCGGTGCCGCGCAGGCTGACGGTATCCTGCAGATCTGGGTGGACGGTAATCTGAGGATCTCCAAGTCAAATATGGGCTATCGGACGAATCAGCAGCCGACGAAAAAATTTAATCAACTGTTTTTTGGACCCTACATAGGACCGGGTTC